>NZ_CP016306.1:3300000-3437500 GCF_002151445.1 Sphingomonas sp. KC8 | reverse complement strand
TAGCAAACCGTTGGTTTCAGCCACTCACCCACGTCTCCGGGATCGGCTTGGTTCGCGGGCTATAGCGAGGACATTGCGGGGGATCAACCGGCTGTTGCAACTTACTTGCGTTCAGCATGACTCGGGTCAGCGCGGGATCGACTCGGATCGTCGCCCGTTCATTGCCGGGCAAGGCGTTATAGCGTTAACGTCCGCTGTTTGGCCGCCTCCGGGGGACGTTCTAATGCCTAAATTCCTTGTTACCTGTCTGCTTGGTATCGGCGCCTTCGCGCTGGCCACAGGCCCGGTCGCGGCCCAAGTGAAGATGGTCGATCCCAATGCGGCCATCCAGTCCGACGTTACCCCCGTCCCCCAGAGCGAAGCGGATTACGGCACCGCCGTTGTACCGACGGCGGATCAGGTGCCGGTCGAATCCGTCCCTGCGCCGCAGGCTGCCACCACGACCACGACGGACCCGAGCGCGACCTATCAGGAGAATGACGTCCTCGCCGCAGCAGAGGGCGTGTTCGGACGCGGCGCCGAAGGGCTTGCCAAGATGATCGAGGGCATTCTCAAGGATCAGGGCCAGCCCAATGGCTATATCGTCGGGCGCGAAGCGGGCGGCGCACTCGCCATCGGCGTACGCTATGGTTCGGGGACGATGTTCCACAAGGTCGAAGGGCAGCGCCCGGTCTATTGGACCGGCCCGTCCGTCGGCTTCGATTTCGGCGCAAATGGCGCCAAGACCTTCGTGCTCATCTACAATCTCTACGACAGTCAGGAACTCTATAAGCGCTTCCCCGCGGTAGAAGGCACAGCCTATGTCATCGGCGGATTCACCGCCAGCTATCTGCGCCGCGGCGATGTCGTCCTGATCCCGATCCGCCTTGGCGTCGGCTGGCGGCTGGGCGCCAATGTCGGCTATATGAAGTTCAGCGAGAAATCGAAGCTGCTGCCCTTCTGATCCCGGGCGGGCCGATCGCACCGGCCCGCTTGGCGATCATGGCCGGTAAGTCGCTTCGAAGCGCACCGGCCGGCCTTGGGCCGCATTGGCCAGCCCCCCGTCCCACATCACCCGCTGGCCGCGAATGATCGTACCCACAGGCTTGCCGGTCAGTTCCATGCCGGTGAAAGGCGACCAGCCGCACTTCGATGCGAGCCAATTTTCCTCCACTGTCCACCGCGCCTTCAAGTCCACGATCGAAAAATCGGCGTCATAGCCGGCCGCGATCCGGCCTTTGGTGACCAGCCCGAACACGCGCTGCGGGCCGGCCGAGGTAAGGTCGACCAGCCGTTGCAAGCTCATCCGTCCGGCCGCGACATGATCGAGCATCAGTGGCAGCAAGGTCTGCACGCCGGGCATCCCCGATGGCGACGCCGGATAAGCCTTGGCCTTTTCCTCGCGCAGATGCGGCGCGTGGTCCGATCCCAGCACGTCGGGCACGCCCTGATTGAGCCAGTGCCACAAGCCGTCGCGATGCGCGCCCGATCGGATCGGCGGGTTCATCTGCGCGAAAGTGCCCAGCCGCGGATAGGCGTCTTCGCCCGCCAGGGTAAGATGTTGCGGCGTCACTTCGCAGGTGGCGATATCCTTGTGGCCGGCAATATATTCCAGTTCGGCCGGCGTGGTGATGTGCAGGATGTGGATCCGCCGTCCGGTCCGCCGCGCCAACGCAATGATCCGCTTCGTTGCCAGCAGCGCACTTTCATCATCGCGCCAAACGGGGTGCGATGCCGGATCGCCCTCGATCCGTTCGCCCAGCCGCGCGTTCATGCGCGCTTCGTCCTCGGCATGAATCGCCACGCGGCGCGTGCCCGATCGCAGCACGCGTTCCAGCGCCTTATCCTCGGCGACGAGCAGGCTGCCGGTCGATGCACCCATGAATATCTTGATGCCAGCCGCCCCCGGCAGGCGCTCCAGTTCCGCGCAATGGTCGGCATTGTCTGCGGTCGCGCCGACATAGAAGGCATGGTCGCACCACATCCGCCCTTCGGCGCGGGCGATCTTGTCGGCCAGCGCGGCCGGTGTATCGGTATTTGGCTTGGTGTTCGGCATTTCGAACACGGCGGTCACCCCGCCCAGCACCGCGGCGCGGCTGCCGCTTTCCAGATCCTCCTTGGCTTCCAGCCCCGGCTCGCGGAAATGGACTTGGCTGTCGATCACGCCCGGCAAAATGGTGAGGCCCGTGCAATCGATCACCTCGCCGGCGGCGCCGACATTGCCGATCCGTTCGATTTTGCCGCTGGTCACGGCGATATCGGTTTCAACCGGTCCACCGGGTGTCCAGACGGTGCCGTTCTTCAGGATCAGATCGTGGGTGGGCATCATGGTCTCCGTTCGTCCCCGGCGTTCGCGGGACGTTTCCAGCGCCGTATCGCGATCGCCGCGACACGGACGGGTTTCTTTTCGATCTTCGCCTCCCTAACTCTTCCACATGCAGCAAGCCACCCAAACCGCCACGCGCCCAACCATGCTCGCCGATCGTGCCGTCATTCGCCTGTCGGGCGAAGATGTACGCGGCTTTCTCCAGGGCCTCGTCACCAACGATGTCGAAGGCCCCCTGCCCGCCTGGTCGGGGCTGCTCACTCCGCAGGGCAAGGTGCTGTTCGATTTCCTGCTCTGGGCCGATGGCGACGATATCCTGATCGATTGCGAGGCAACGCAGGCCGATGCGCTGGTCCGCCGGCTCAGCCTCTATCGCTTGCGCCGACCGGTCACGATCGCACGGGATCCGGCATTGGCAGTCCACTGGGCGGATGATGGCGAGGCGGGCGTTGCCGATCCGCGCCTTGCCCTGCTGGGTCGGCGATGGATCGCCGCACCGGCCGAAGGCGATGCCAGCCCTGCCTGGCAGGCGCACCGCCTTATGGCCGGCGTACCGGAAGGATCCGCCGAATTCGGGCAGGACAAGACGCTGTGGCTGGAAGCGAACGGCCGCGAACTGAACGGCGTCAGCTTTACCAAGGGCTGCTATGTCGGGCAGGAAAATACCGCGCGAATGCACCATCGCAGCAAGGTCAACCGCCGGCTGGTCGTGCTCCCGCTTGCGGGCGAAGACGCCGCCGATCTGCGGGCAATCTATCCGGCGCTGGGGCTGGGCGTCGTTTTCCGGCGGGTCGAAACGCTCGATCCGGCGATGCTGCCGGACTGGCTGGCGCGCGCCGTCGCCGAATAATCCTCAGCCGAAGATCGTCGCTACCCGCCCCGCCAGCGGCCCCAGCGGTGCATTCGTGAAGTCGCGGCGCGAACCCCACGCACGGGCATCGGGGTCGAAATTTTCCGGCTGGTGGGCAAAGCAGGCGCCCGGCGGCGGGTTCGGCACATCCCGGTCCAGATCGGGATCGAACAGGCGCCCCAGCGAAATGAACACCGCGCGCCGCACCAGCATCGCGCCTTCCCGTTCGCGCGGTTCCAGATCGGCCGACCAATGCTTGATCTGGCGCAGGCTTCGTCCCGCCGAACCATGCGGCGGCAGGATCGTTTCCCGGTCGAGATGCCAGGTGAGAACAGGTTCGCCATTGCGATCGATCGTCGCCATGCGCTTGCCGTCCACCATGTCCGTGACGATCATGCGGAACAGTTCAGGCCGATCGCCCGACGCCTTGTTCGCTGCGAACACCGCCAGATCAAACAGGTGCGTGCAATGCGACAGAACCGAATCAAAGCCGGCCGCATCCGCCAGCGCCGTCCCTTTCAGGCGCTCGACAAGCAGCGGCCCGGCGCCGGCGCATGTTGTCCACGGATGGCGGATCGTGGTTGCCGCGACATTGGTGATGCGGCCATCGCGATGGTCGAGCGTGATTTCGAAATGGTGGAAATCGTCTTCGACGAACGCGGATACGCGTCCCGGACGCGGATCGACGAGCACCGTTCGCCTCAATCCAGCTTCACCCGGCATGAGTGGCGCGGCGTCTGGTCTGGTCCGGTGATCAATAGGCTCGCTCATCAGGCGGCGATGCTCCGCATGCCCCGATTGTCATGAAATGCGAGCCGCGGCGGGGCACGAAATGCCGATTCTCCGGCTGGCTTTTCCGCGCGCCGGTCTGTGAAAGCAAGCAGGTTGGCAACAGCGATACATGCCGGTTGCCGAATGCCCTCCCCCGCGCACGGGGGAGGGACGGGAAAATCAGCCCTTGATGTCAGCCCAGGCGAGCGACGTCTTGGCGACGCGGCCTTCGACGCTGATCGTCGCCAGCGGCACGCGATAGATCTTGGTGTTGTAAATGAAGGTGGCGAAACCGTCGCTCTCACGAACCTGCTCGACGCGGCCCAGTTTCTTGCCGGTATTGTCGACGAGCGAGAAGCCCTTCTTCACGGCCACAGCGGCGGCGGCGGTATCAGCCGGCTGCGCGATGGCAACAGCCGGAACGACCAACGAGAGAGCAAGCGCGCCGCGCAGCAAAAACATGTTCATATTGAGCCTTTCCAATCAAAACTGGGGGATCACCCCTCAAAATGCGTTGCGCATGGCAATCTATGCTGCGCGTGCGAGCGCCATGCCGCATACATCCGAGTCGCTCAAGCGCTAATTTTCGAT
Source organism: Sphingomonas sp. KC8 (assembly GCF_002151445.1). Taxonomy (GTDB): domain Bacteria; phylum Pseudomonadota; class Alphaproteobacteria; order Sphingomonadales; family Sphingomonadaceae; genus Sphingomonas_E. Next base: position 3,432,983 of record NZ_CP016306.1, on the reverse strand, counting down.
TCTGAATCGGAAAGACTCGCAGAATTGTTTCTCAGTGACGAAGCATAACTTTCAAGCTGCTGGCCCCTGTGGGCGCGCGCCGCCACAGATCACATCGGTAATCTGCTCGGTATCGCAATATTCCTTAAACTCGACGATGCGACCATCGCGTAATCGCGCGAGGAAATGATATTTATTATTGTAATCCTTGCCGGAAACATGCCGCGCAAAGGATTCCGCCTCGATCGCGACGCGATCATCCTGCGCAGTGATTTCATGGATCTCGAACCGAACCCCTTCTGGAAACGCCTCGTAGATCCGGCCCGCCGCCATCGCCACCTGCTGCTTGTCGAAACTCCCCGAAATCAGCGTGCCGCCCATCGTGACGCAGCGGCCATCATCGGCATAGCTGTCGACGATCGTCGCGACGTCGCCCGCATTCATCGCCGCGAAGAAACGGCGCATCACCGCCACATTGTCCTCAACGCCCATCATTATCTCCCATCTCGTCGTCGCCCCGAATCAAGTCGAGACGGTCTGTGGCCATCCTTGCGGAAATGCCGTGACGAAGCAGCATGTTCCTGTAGGATGCGTAGTCAAAGCGGCCATCAAGATCGCAAATCGGGGAGGAACAAGCGCGTGGAGCAGAGCAGCATCGTCCGGCCGTCTGGCCGAACACCCTATCGCGGATGGCTGGTCGTGATCGCCGGCTTTACCTGCGCGATGCTCACCGTCGGCGCGACGATCTATTCCTTCACCTTCTTCGTCCCCGTTCTGGTCGGCGATTTCGGGCTGACTTACGTGCAAGCCAATATCGGGATCATGACGTTGCTGGTCGGCATGATGATCTGGTCGCCGCTGGTCGGCCAGTTGATCGATCGCCTGCCGATCCGGCTGATGATCTGCATCGGGGCCGCGCTGTTCGGCAGCGGCTTTGTGCTGTTGGCCACCGCGGATTCGCTGAAAGTGATGATGATCGCGGCCGCTGGTCCGATCGCCTTCGGCATGGTGGCATCTGGGGCGATCGCTGCGAATGCGATAACCGCACGCTGGTTCCGCCGTCGCCGCGGTCTGGCCATCGGTATCATCGCTGTCGCTACGTCGTTTGGCAATGCGGTGATGTCTCCCATCGCCGCCAATGCGATCGAATCATTCGGCTGGCGGACGGCGGCCCTGTCGATCGGCATCGGCGTCAGCGTCGTGATCGCTGCTGTCGCTTTGCTTTTGATGCGCGACCGGCCAACCGAAGCGCAGTTGATCGCGGGTGGCGAGATCGTTCCCGACGCGGTCACCGGGCAAAACCCGGTCGACGAACCCGTCTGGACGCTGCGGGCGATGCTGCGCCAGCGCAATTTCTGGCTGATCATGTTCGGCTGCGGCCTGATGCTGGCAAGCGATCAGACGCTGATCCAAACCAACGGACCCTACTTCAAGACGAAGGGCATTTCGCTCGTCGATGCCTCCTGGCTCGTCTCGGTCGGCGGCATTTCCGCGGTGATCGGCAAGCTGGCCGCCGGCTGGCTGGCGGATCATATCGACGTGCGCAAGGTTTCAGCCGTTGTTGCCCTGTGCCACATCGTCCTGCTCGGCTTCTATATCGTCTGGCCCGGCTATTGGGCGATGCTAGCAGCCTTTGCGCTGATCGGACTTGCGATCGGCGGCGTATTCCCGGTGTGGACCGTGCTGACCGCCAACAGTTTCGGATCGCGCAGTTTCGGCACGGCGCTCGGGGCGATGGCACTGGGCATGCAGCCGCTGTCGATCGCGACGCTCTATGCCGTCGGCCGGGTACGCGACGCGACGGGCAGCTATGATCTGGCCTTTTATGGCCTGCTGGGCATGGTCGTGCTGGCGTTCATCCTCATTTCCCTGACGCGGCCGGGGGCCTGCACACCACAGCGATAAGCATTCGTCAGGCCAGTGCCGCGTCCACCTTGCGCAGGCGATCGGTCAGTTGCGTCTCGCCCGCAAGGCCATCGCCTTCGGCCTCATACTCGATTTCGTACAGGCCAGCATAACCCGAAACGCGGATCGCCTGCAGCAGCGGCGTCCAATCGATGGTCCCGCCACCGACATCGATACGCCCCGGCCCGTCACCCATCGGCATATCCGCCAGCTGGACAGCGCCGATCAGATCCGCCGCGCGGGTGAACGCCGCCAGCGGGTCATCGCCATTCATCGCGACATGGCCGGCATCGAACATCAGGCGCACCGCCGGGTGGTTCGCGGTGCGCACCACGGCGATTGCATCGTCGAACCGTTCGACCAGCATATCGGGCAGCCAGCGCGGCGACGTCATCTCCACGCACAACATCACCCCGGCGGCGGCCGCGTCATCCCCCGCCATGCGCAGATTATCGGCCATCGCCGCCAGCTGTGCCGCCCTGTCGCGCGCAGGATCGAACCCGGCAACGCAGATCACCGTCCGTCCACCGATCCGGCGCGCGGTATCCAGCGAATGGCCCAGTTCAGCCTTCAGCGCCGCGCGCCCATCAGCCTCCACCGCGCTCCAGCGCGGCAGGTTCCAACCCAGCGGATCATGGACGAAACTCGCCATCCGCAGCCCGCGCCGCGCCGCATGCGTGGCCACCCGCGTCTGTTCATCGGCCGGGCGCAACGCCGCATAATTGTCCTGCACGCCAGCAAAGCCCAGATCGGCGATGAAATCGATCTGATCGAGCGGATCGACCGATCGCGCCGAATGACGGAACAGCGGCGCATCCGGCCCACGCAGGCCCAGATGCGCGGTCCAGGGCAGGGTCCAGTTCATCGGCTTTGCAGAAAATCGATCAGAACGCGGTTGAAGGCGTCCGGCTGTTCCTGCTGGATGAAATGGCCAGCGTCGGCCACCTCGACAATTCCCTCAAGACCCGGCACGCGCTTTTCCATCCGTTCGCGCCATTCGGGGAAGAAACCGAACGACGGGTCTTTCGCGCCGTAAACGAACAGGGTCGGCACGGTCACGTCATGGTCCGCCCACGCGCGGCCGCTTTCCCAATTGGCGTCCGCGGTGCGGTAGGAATTAAGCCCGCCGATCACCCGTTTGGTCACGTCCGGGTGCATATAGCCATCGACGAAGCCGGCAAACTCCGCTTCGCTCAACCAGCGCCATGGCAGATCGGGCGTCGGCGGCAGCGCATCGAGATAACCGCTGCCCTCGCTCGGCACGTCAAGCCAGTTCCACAGATTGCCCTCGGCTGACAGCGCATAGAAATCGCGCTTCAGGAATTCCGGCAGCTTTTCCGCCAGTTCGCGATCGGCCGGGCCGACCTGCTGGAAATAATGGAAGTGCAGAAAATGCTCCGCGGCCATCGCGGCAAAGCGGGTCGATGGCGGGTGATCGGTCGATGCCATCACCGGCTGTGGCGGGGTTCCCGGCGGCAGGGTCGGCTGCGATCCGAGCATCGCGCGGCCTGCAAGATCATAGTCATAGGGAATTGTCGTCACCAGCGCGCGGACCCGTTCGGGCGCGCGGACCGCCAGGTTCCACGCATATTGCGCGCCGAAATCCTGGCCGATGATGAATGCCGTCTCCGCCCCAAAATGATCGAGGATCGCCAGCAAATAGGCCTGCATATGATCGGAATCGTACAACGCCGGATCTGCCGGACGATCGCTTTTGCCATAACCCAGTGAATCGATCGCGACCGCCATGAACCCGGCCTCCGCCAGCGGCGCCATCTGGTGCCGCCACGACCAGGACAGGCCGGGAAAGCCGTGGATCATCAGGACGAGAGGGCCTTGCCCCGCGATCACCGCGTTGATTGCCACGCCGCCCACATCGATCCGTTCTTCGCGCATCCATTCCTCCGCTTTTGCTTCTCAATCGGGCGAGGCCGCGTATCGGGCAAGGGGGCGCTATCGAAATGAAGACATGAAGTGCGCTTCGCTCAGTGGCGCTTTATCCGCCGGCCCGGCTGTGCGATGCCGGGCACCGATGATCACGATTCCCTTGCTCCTGAGCATTTTCGGCTGGGCCATCTTCGCGCCCGTGGCGCTGGTCGGCGCGGTGTTCGCGGTTGAAATGGCTGTCGGGCTGGCCGCCGGCAATCGGCGCGATGCCACACCCCCGCTCGCGCCAGGGGACATCGCTCTCGTCATCCCCGCGCATGACGAAGCCGCCGGCATCGCCGCGATCATCGCATCGCTCAAAGCCGTGCTGCCAGCAGCCGTGCGCATGCTGGTCGTCGCCGACAATTGCACCGACGCCACCGCCGCAATCGCGCGCGACGCCGGGGCAGAGGTGATCGAACGAACCGATCCCGATCGGCGCGGCAAGGGCTTCGCGCTTGCCTTCGGCCGCGATCATCTGCGCGCCCGCCCACCGCGCGCAGCGATCGTGATCGATGCCGATTGCACCGCCGAACCCGGCGCGCTCGAACGGATCGCCGCGCTCGCGGTGGCACGGGGGCGCCCGGTGCAGGCCGCCTATCTGCTCGTGCCCCGCCGCGATGCGGCACCGATGGTGCAGATTTCCAATTTCGCCTTCCTCGTGAAGAATCTCGTCCGGCAAAATGGCGGCCGCGCGATCGGCGCGCCGGCGCTGCTCACCGGATCGGGCATGGCTTTTCCGTGGACGATCTTCGAACAGGCGGCTCTCGCCACCGACAATATCGTCGAGGATCTGGCGCTGGGGATCGATCTCACCCGCGACGGCCACGCACCATTATTCGATCCGGGCGCGCGGGTGTGGACCCAGCCGAGCACCACCGACGGCACACTTACCCAGCGCACCCGCTGGGAAAACGGTTTCATCACCGTCGCCCGTCGCCAGGCCGTGCCGCTGATCGGCGAAGGGCTGCGCCACGCCCGCCCCGCCCTGATTTGGACCGGGCTGCATCTGCTCACCCCGCCGCTGGCTTTGCTGATGGCGCTGAACGGGGCGGTCCTGCTGCTGCTCGGCGGGCTGCTGCTGGCTGGAATGGCCCCCGCCTCGTTCGGGGCGGCAGCAGCCCTGTTCACCGTCAACACGCTGCTCGTCATCGCCGCATGGGCACGCCATGGCCGCGCCTATATGGGGCTGGGCACGATCCTGCGCCTGCCTTTCTATCTGCTGTGGAAATTGCCGATCTATCTGCGCCTCGTTCGTGGCGGCGAAACCCGCTGGATCAGGACCGAGCGGGAATAGCCCCGCCACTCCGCATCGGCGGCAATGGCGGGACTATGCGTGGTTACGCCTGCGCCGCCAACGCCTTACGCTTGGCCACCGCCGCCGCGATCAGCGCCAGCCCGCCGAAATAAGCGATGCCCGATGCGATCCCGAAGAAGATCTGCTTATAATCGGCATGGCCCACGATATGCGGGATCGTCGCCACGGTCAGGAAGATCATCGTCCCCATATTCACCGCAACCCGCGCCCAGCCCATGATCATCGCATAGACCAGCACCAGCACGACCGCGCCGAACACCGCCATACCCGGCCCTGCGCCGATTGCAGCGGGCAGCAGCGCCATCAGCGCCGCCGTGCCCGCACCGACGAACGATCCGGTCGCGGCTTTGACGATGCGATCGGGTTTGGCCTCTTCTGCCATCGACCAGTAAAGCAGGAACAAAAAGCCCGCCCACAATTCGCTCAGGTGCAGCGCCACCGCCACTGCAATATACCCACCGATCACCAGAATCACGGCAAGCAGGATTCCCAGCCCCTTCACCGGCGACATCGCCTGCTTTTCCATCAACCCTCTCCTTTATGTGGATTTCAGCGCCCGATCCTTCACCGCATCGTGGCGCCGCCATCCACACTGAGCGTCTGGCCGTTGATCCACAAGCCATCATCGGAAAAGAGCATCGCCACCATCGCGGCGATATCGGTCGGCTCACCCAGCCGCGTGCTGCGCGTGCCGGCAATGGCGTGGCGGCGAAACTCTTCGGGCAAATGATCGCGGGTCTTTTCGGTGTAGACGAAACCCGGCAGGATCGCGTTCGATCGCACGCCCTGTTTGCCCCAGCGCGATGCAATGTGCCGCATCAGCGCGTTCACGCCCGATTTTGCCATGCCATAGGCCACCCGTTCCGGCTCGCCGATCACCGACGATGCCGAACTGGTGAAGGCGATCGCACCCTTGCTGGCGATCAGATGCGGCAACGCATGGTGCGCGATCAGGAAATAGCCCCGCATATCGACCTGAATGGTCCGGTCGAACACGTCGAGCGGACAGGTGATCGCATCGCCATCCACCATGATCGCCTGCATGTCCGCCGCGTTGGCCAGCACCGCATCGAGGCCCCCCAGCCGTTCGGCGGCAGTAGCGACAAGCGCCGCGATCGACGCTTCATCCGCCTGGTCATACGCGATCGCAAACGCATCCCCGCCCGCTGCGCGGATACGTTCCGCACACCGCTCGGCGCCGTCCATGAACAGATCGCCCACCACGACGCGCGCGCCCTCGCTAGCCAGTCGTTCTGCCGCGGCGGCGCCGATTCCGCCGCCCCCGCCTGCAATCAGGATCGCCTTGCCATCCAGTCCGCGCATGTCGTGATGCTCCGTGTTCGTTCAGCCGCCCAGCACCGTCCGCCCGAAGGCGCAGAAGCTGTGGCAAAGCCGGGTGTCGATCATCCAGTCGGGGCATTCAGGATCGAACCAGCGATCGATATGCGCCCAATGATAGGGGTGGAGCATGTAGGGGCCCATCAGCCCGTCGATGCTCGCATATTCCTGTTCCCAGACATGGGTCCAGCGGCGCTCGCCACGCGGTTCGATCACCCGGCTCAATCGCCAGTTGCGGATCGCGGGGATATAATGCGGCATCCTTACCGTTTCCGCCTCGAAACGGTGGAGCACATCGGCTGCAACCGGGCGATCGACGCTCAGCAGCAGCGCGCGATAGACGCCGCTCGCAAGGCCGGGTTCGCCCACGCCATGGCGGCCGTGGCGATAGAAGGCGCCATCCGAACGCGTCACGCCTGATCCTTCCAGCACAACATCGATCGCCGGCAGCGCATCGCGATACGCATCCTCATCGGCAAAATCGAAATGCGCGATCAGATCGCCGCCGTTGAACACGCCCGGCATCGTCGGCGCGGTCGCGGCACCAAGCCCCGCCAGTGCGGCCGACACATCATCGCCGGCGCCTTCGGCAAGATGGACAAGGCTGACCAGACTAAACATGGGTGATCTCCGCGATATCGGCTTCGGCGGTTGCGAAGTATCGGTTGCGGCGGACGATCATCTCGTCGGCCTCGGCCCACCAGTCGGCCACCGCCGGATCGTTGCGCCCCTGAAAGCTCATCCCCCACCAGGCGGCGGCGCCCTTCAAGGTCCAGCTGATCTGAATGGTATTGCTATCATCATTCAGCCACATCGGCGGCGACACGAGGATGCGATCGAGCGTCATCCCGCGCGCCTCCGCCCCCGGTGCATAGCGCTCGCGATAGGCGGCAAGCAGTTCCTTGCCACGTCCCGGCAGGGCTGTGATTTCGTCGATCACAAAGATGGTCGTATCGGCGCCCATGGCGTCTCCTTCAGAATCCGGCCGGCGCGATCGCCGGGTGCGAGAATGCCGGCGGTTCGCGCGGCGGCATGGTATCGTTGCCATCGAGCGTGCGCACCGTCAGCCGCTGACTATGCGGATAGTGCATCGAAAAAGCGATCAGTCCCGTCCGTTCCACCGCCGGACGATGGCACATGGCCAGCACCGTCTCAGCCAGATATTCCACATCCTCGGTCGGATAGTCATCGGGGATCAATTGCGAAGCGCCTGGCGTGCGGATCGCCGTCGATGGGCCGACGACATTGACGGCGATGCCATGGTCGACAAGCTCGGCCGCCAGGCCTTGGGTGAAGCGGTGAAGCGCCGCCTTGATCGCCGCATAAACCACGTCGCCGCCGGCCCGGGCATAATCGGGATAGGGCCGCGTCGGCGGCAGCGCCGTCACCGATCCGATATTGACGATCCAGCCGCTGCCTTGCGCCTTCATGTGCGGGATCGCCGCCGTCGCCAGTTGGAACGGCGCGCGCAGATAATGGGCGAATGTGCGGTCGAACGTATCGAGGCTCATCGCATCGACGCGGGCATAATCGGCAAAGCCGGCATTGTTGACGAGGATGTCGATCCGCCCCGCAGCCGCCACGGCGCGTGCAACCAGCGTGTCGCGTTCCTCCGGCTTTTCCAGATCGGCGGCAACCGCAATCGCCCGGCCGCCTGCTTGCTCGATCAGTTGCACCGTTTCGGCAAGTGTGCCGGGAACCACCTGGTCGGTGCCGAACCGTTGCGAGGCCCCGGCCTGGTTCAGCGAACGCGCGCTGACGATAACGGTTGCCCCGGCAGCGGCCAGCCGCTGCGCTATGGCACGGCCAATCCCCCGGCTTGCGCCCGTGACGAGCGCCACCCGCCCCGACAAGACCTGTTCGGGATCAGCCATGATTGCAGTCCTTCATGAAAAAATGGGGGGATGCCGCCTGCGGCATCCCCCGGAACATCAGAAGCGGATACCCGCTTCGATGCCATAGGTGCGGCCACGTTCGAAGGTGGTCGTCAGCGACAGCACCGGCGCACCGAACGGGTTGTAATCGACGTCGAACAGGTTCTGGCCAAACAGCGAAATGCTGGTTTCCACCCCGCCAAGCGGAATGTTCGCCACGCCGATCCGGCCATCGACCAGCCAATAAGCCTTGGTGAACGCGTGATCTTCCAGCGACGAAATCGTCCCCGTCAGATCGCGGATCGGCGTTGAAACCAGCGGCGCCTTCGATTTGTAACGCCCTTCGAGGCGCGCGAAGCCATTGCCGCCACCGCCGAATTCGGGGGTATCATATTGCCCCGAAATCCGGCCGGTCCACTTGGACGAATAGGTCGTCCGCGCGAACGACGCCACGTCGACATTGTTCAGGATGAATGTCTTGTAGTTGAAATCGGTGAAGCCCAGATTCCCGCTCAACGTCAGGCCACGAACGGGAATGACGTCGATTTCGGCTTCGAAGCCCTTGATGCTTGCCTTGCCGGCATTGTCGAAAAACTGCCGGCCATTGATGAAGTTCTGCGTCTGCAGATCCTTGTAATCGCTGTAGAAGGCCGCAAAATTGGCGCGCACCCGATTGTCCCACAGCTTGGTCTTCAGGCCGATTTCATAGGCCGTCAGCGATTCCGGCTTGTACGGAATGCCGCTCAAAATGCCGCCCGCGACATAGCCCGACGACGCTTTGGCATAAGCGGTGATATCATCGGTCGGCCGGAAGGTGGCGATCGCGGTGAAATTCAGCTTCTTGTTCGTCGTCTTATATTTGCCCACACCAAGCGCGCCGCCCTGTGCGCCGGCGATTTCGTAGATGTTCGTCTGGCGATCATCGATCGTGTAGCGCAGACCCCCGGTCAGATCGAACCGATCGGTGACATGCCAGGTCGCCTGCCCATAGACCGCCATCGAATCGTTGATCGCAACGGTGCGCGTCACGCCGCTGCCGAATGTAGAATCCAGCGACGGATTGAAGTCATTTTGGTCGACAACACCGTCACCGTTCAGATCGAACGGCAACTGCCCAACCGGCAAGTTCGGAATAAGCCCGATATTCGACATGTTGAGCACGACACCGTTGGCCACCGGCTGGAAGATGCCCAGAACGTCGGTCGCCGGTGAGTTTTCGTGGAAGTAGAAGGCACCGGCGGTCAGTTCCCACGCATCATGCGTGATCTGGAACTGCATTTCCTGGCTGAACTGCTTCTGGCTGGTCGATCGCGACGTCAGCAGCGAATAGAAGCTGTCGTTCGCCTGCGGCAGATTAGCCGGATCGAACAGCGTTGCCCCACCATCAAGCAGTAGGCTGCGCAACTGTCCCAGCGTGAATTTCAAGCCGCCAGATGCCGCCAGATCGTAGATGTTCGGATCCTGCTTGAACTTGCGATAGGCGGTGATGCTCTTCACCGTCAGCACATCGCTGACGTCCCAGTTGAACGTAAGGCTGTGGCCCTGCGTCACGACATGTTCCGTGCTCGACCCGTTGGCGACAGCGCTGAGCCGCGAGTTCGAGACGTTCGTGATCCCCCCGATCCCCGGAACCGCCTGCAGATTCACGATCGGCCCAAGCAACTGCCCCGACGCATCCTGCAACGGGCCGAAGCTCTGCACCGCACGGCCGACCGCGCGCGCATCAGTATAGTCGAAGCGATAATCGACGGTCAGCGCATCCGACGCGTTGATCCGCGCGGCCACCTGCACGCCATCGATATTACGCCCACCCAACTTCTTCGCCAGCGTCTGCGGCTTGAAGCTCGGGTCGCGCTGGCTGAGGTCGATCACCCGGCCGCCAATCAGGTTGGTGACGTCGCCGTCAATCTGGTCGTGGAGGTACGACACCTTGACCGCGAGCGGCCCCAGCGCCGGCAGGTCCAGCGTCAGCTTGCCGCGCCACGCATCATAATTGCCGTAGGAACCCGTCGCCTTCAGCCCCCATTCCCCCTTGGGCGCTGCGGTAACAAGGCTGATCGCGCCCGACGTGGCGTTGCGGCCGAACAGCGTGCCCTGCGGCCCGCGCAGCACTTCGACCCGTTCGATATCGGCCAGATCGAACACCGAACCGACGGTGCGGCCGATATAAACGCCGTCGAGATAGATGCCGACCTTGGGATCGACCGCATTGTTCGACGTGCCCGAAGCAATGCCGCGGATGATGATCGTCGGGTTGGATTGCAGCCCTTGCGTGTTGATCTGCAGGTTGGGCGCGATACCGGCAAGGTTCTTGACGTTGGTGACGCGCAACTGATCAAGCTGTTCGCTGCCGATCGCGGTGACGGCGACGGGAACATTCTGCAGCGCTTCTTCGCGCCGCTGGGCGGTCACGACAATGTCAGCAATACCGATCTGCTCGGACGCGCCACTTGTTTGCTGCGCCATGGCGGGAACTGAACCGAAGAATGCAGCGCTGCCAAGCAACGCCGTCACAAACGACTTCCGCATTTGCATCTCTCCCTGATGATCCGACCGGCTTGCACACCGGTTCGTTACGCATCGAAGCTATATTAGTTTTTTAAGGCAGCAACCCCGTCACATATCAATGAACCGGCGGTGTGGTAATCATGTCCCACCCCGCCGGTTCTGCCACTTTTATTCGGCCGCCATGCTGTAGGCCGCATCGCTTTGCGGGCGGAGGAACGCACCCGGCCGCTTGCCGGTCGGCTCGCCACCGTCGAACGTCGCCTCGCCATTCACCAGGGTCAGCCGCATGGGCGCCGGATCGCGGGTATAGCGCCAGGTGATTCCGCCCTTGCCGTCGGGCACGTCGAATTCCTTGCGCTCGTCACGCCGTTCGATTTCGTCGAGGTGGAACACAGTGACATCGGCGGGTGCCCCCACTTCCAGCACGCCGCGGCCCTTCAGGTTGAAATGCTTGGCGAGCTTGCCTGTCTGGACGTGAACGGCTTCCTCGATGCTGATTTTGCCTTCGCGCACATAATAAGTGAACAGCAGCATATTTTCGCCCGGCCCGCAGAACATCTGCGCGTGGGCGCCCGCGTCCGAAACATTGCCCACCGACATCGGATCGCGGATCAGTTCGATCACCAGTTCCTCGTTCATCGGAAACGGCGCCATGTGGATGGTGGATTTGACGCCGTTCTTCAGCACCCAATCGGCCATCGCGTCCGATCGGTGGGCGATGCCTGCCTGCTTCATATAATCGCTCAGCGACAGGTTGATCGGGCCTGCGCCATTGTCCGAATTGCGCAACAGCAGATCATCCGGCCGGTTCATCGGCGAATGGCCCCAGGCCTGCGTGTCCCAGCTTTCGCGCGCCCGCGCCCGCCATTCGGGATCGGCCAGCAGCCGTGCTTTTTCTTCGTCCGTTTCGGCCAGCACCACTTCGTGCCACGCATAATCGTTCGACTGGGCGAAGATCAGCGATTTGGTCAGCGACAATGTGTTGGTCGGCGAAACATGGGTGTAGGCCGTCCAATAATCCTTGCCCGCCGCCTTGAAGCCATCATGCAGCACCTGCAACGACGGCAGCACCGGTTTCTGGAAATCCAGCGTCGGCAGGCCCGCCCATTGCATGCGGACATTCTTGCCTTCGAGCAGGCGGCCCATGCGCGCCACCATGTCCGGCCCGGTCATCCGCATGAACGTATCGATGATCACCTGCACCGCGCTGCCGGGATAGCGATCGAGCACGTCGAACAGCGCGCTATATTCGGCGTCATCGGCCAGCATCGTCGGCACCGGGCGATCATCGCCATCATGATCGAGCAGGTTGGTCGACAGCCCCAGCGCGCCGGCGGCAAGCGCATCATCCAGCAATTCGCACATCCGTTCGATTTCCAGCGGTGTCGCCGTGCGTTCCCACGCATCGAGGCCCATCACCGCCAGCCGGATGGCGATATGGCCGACATAAGCGGCATAGTTCAGCGGGATGCGCACCTTGGACGTCAGCGACGCCTTATATTCGCTCCACTTGCGCCAGTCCCATGGCAGTTCGGAAACGAACGGCTCCTTGGCGATATCCTCGAAGAAGGAGAAGATGTTGATCACCTCCTGCGTCGCGGCCTTGTCGTCGGAAATCGGCGCGCAGGAAAAACCGCAATTGCCCATCACGATCGTCGTCGCGCCATAACCGGGCAGCGGGTTGAGATCGTCCTGCCACCACATCGTCGCGTCGAAATGGGTGTGCGCCTCGATAAAGCCCGGTGTCACATGGCAACCCGTTGCATCGACCACGCGTTCATCGCCACGCGGGGCCAGATCGGGGCCGATTTCGGCAATGCGGTCGCCGGCGATGCGCACATCGGCACGGTAAGCCGGCGTCAATTTGCCATCGACGACGGTGCCGCCCTTGATCAGGATATTGGCCATCTCTCTCTCCTCGATTGTCATCCCGCCGCTGGTTGATTATCGCGGCTTGGGATGTTTGTTATTCTTATTTAGTATCTGGGATAAACTAATCAGTGAAAGCCGACAAGGGGCAGAATCGCGCGCCCGCGCCAGACGATCGGAAAGCATCCGCGCCGCCGCGCGGGCGCCCGGCCACATTGTCCGCCGACGCGATCGTCGATACCGCATTGAAATTGCTGGATGCGCATCCGAACGAAGAGCTTTCGATGGCCCGTATCGCCCGCGAACTCTCGGTTTCGCCGCCCGCGCTTTACCGCTATTTCGCCACGCGTACCGCGCTCCGCGACGCCATGTCAGCCAGTGTTTTCGCCGGGTTCCCGGATATGCCGGCGGATCGGCCGTGGCGCGAACAATTGCTCGCCTGGCAGAATCAGGTCGCGCTGCTTTATGAACGCCATCATGGCGTGATGATGCTGATGGGCTGGGACGACAAGCTCGCCGGGCCGTGGCTCAAAGTGCAGGCTCCCGTGCTCGTCCTGCTGCATCGCATCGGATTTTCGAAACTGTCGCTGGTCGAAACCGCCAGCTGGTTCCTCGCCGCCACCGTCGGCCTGATTCGCACCTATCTGGCGGCCGATTCCGAAGCCCTCAGCCGTTCGGACATGGTCGAATTTTCCGAAGGGCTGGATCATCTGACTGCCGGTCAGCAGGCACTGGTCGAAGAAACCCGCACCTGGATTCCCAGCAGCGATCCGGCCCGCATCCTCAACCTCGGGTTCGAAGCACTGGTCGACGGCGTCGCCCGCGAACTGACCCGGCTGGAGAAATGAGCCGGCGGCCCGGATACACACCCCCATCCGCGACCGCCCGCTTTTAGGCGATCGACTGGGTGCAGGCTACGCCCGGAAAGCCGGGGGAGTGGACGCTAGCCCTATTTCTCCCCTCCCTGGAAGGGAGGGGCTGGGGGTGGGTGTCGCCGTAGGCGATCAGCGCATAGGCCGAGGAAGCTCGCTCCGCTCGCGACCCACCCCCGACCCCTCCCTTTCAGGGAGGGGAGAAGGACATCCGCAATGTCGCGTGTACTGACAGGCATGAACTCGGCAGAAAACGGAGAAAGCTGCCTGTCGGGAATCAGGGCGCGTCGCCAAACCGCCCTTCAACGGCTTTGTCGGGAAAGCGGACATTCTTCCCCCGTCACCCCGGGCTTGACCCGGGGTCCCGCTTCTTCTGTTCTGCTGTCATGGAACGGGATCGGCAAGGCGGCTGGGCCTACATCATGGCCGATCGCTATCGGGGCACTATATATGTGGGCGTGACATCCCATCTGGCGGCACGCATTCACCAGCACCGCACAGGTGATGGGTCGGATTTCTGCCGGCGTTATCGGCTGGACAGGCTTGTGTGGGCCGAACAGGTGGCCTCCATCATCGATGGTATCGCACAGGAAAAGCGCCTGAAGCGCTGGCGGCGCGAATGGAAATTCGCGCTGATCGAGCGGGGCAATCCCGAGTGGCTCGATCTCTATGCGCACCTTGCCTGACGCCACCGTCAAAGCGGGACCCCGGGTCAAGCCCGGGGTGATGACGAGATTTAACGAACGTCCGCAATGTCGGCGGGTCCTGACAGTCCGATTCTGGGTCAAAATCAGAGAAAGCCGGCGTTCAGCCAATATGCGGGCCGCCCCCCAACGTCGGCCCCGGCCGCCCGGTGGATTGATCCCGCTCGGGCTCGCATCCACCGGGACGACATGTCTCAAGCAGCGTTTCAGATCACCGGGCGGGCCGCCGCCGGGCGAACCGCCGAACAGGAACCCGGCGTCGCCTCCGTCGTCGACAGATAATGCGGCGTCAGCGCGGTCTTTTCATTTTCCAGCACCGCTTTGGTCACCGCGATCGCCTCCAGCGCCTTGGTCACCCCTTCACGGGTCAGCGCGAAATTGGACAGATAGGTGCCCAGTGTCGGCGATGTGTTGCCCAACCCGATTTGCCGGATCAGGATCGCCCCAGAAACCTGATCGCGTTCCGCCGCTGCGGTCAGCGCACCCAGATTGGCGATGTTCAGGCCCGCTTTCAGCGTCTTGATCTGCGCTTCAATTTCCAGGCCGACGCCGGTACGGATGCGGCCTGCCGCCGGATTGCCTGCCAGACAATAATCGGCACGATATTGCTGCCAGCGGAACAGCATCTTGTAATCGCCCTTCTTCACCGATGCGCCGATCGGCAGCAGCGAAAAAGATCCCGTGCTATCGGCCTGGCTGATCTGCACGAAGGCTTCAGCAGAAGGCAGCAGCGCCCGTTTCTGGGCCTCGCTCAACGCCGCCCAATAGGTTTCGGTCATCCGGCCGTTCGCCGGATTGATATATTTTATCTTTTCCGCCGGAACCGGCTCCAGCGGAACCTGCGGGGAAACCGCCGGCACAACAGCATCGGCTGCCACCGCGCCGATAGCCGGTGTCGCCATCATCAACAGGCCGATCGCCCCCACTCCAATCTGCTTCATACTCCCCCCTTTTTCTGGCGGTGTATGTGCAAGCATCAGGCAGCCAAGTCTAGCGCCATGCATTATTTCGAATGATTTCCTGGCGGTTTACCGGAATATCCCTCCGATATCCTTTGCCGATGCCCGGACAGTGGCAACCTTTACTCGCCCCGCCATTCGGGTTTTCTTTTTTCGGCAAAGGCGCGCGGGCCTTCCTGGGCATCCGCGCTGCGATAGGCGCGCTCCCACGCGTGGCGGGCGGCGCGCAGCGCGGCGGTGCGCCCCATTTCGGTCGCAAGCTGCACCGTTTCCTTGCCGGCCAGCACCGACAGCGGCGCATTCTCGACGATTTCGGTCGCCAGCTCGATGGCGGCATCCAGCAATTGTTCCGGTTCGGCCAATCGGTTGACCAGTCCGATCTCATAAGCCCGCGCCGCCGTGATCGGTTTGCCGGTCAGGATGATCTCCATCATGATCCGTTGCGGGATCATATGGATCAAGGGCGCCGCCCAGGGTGATCCTCGCCCGACCTTCGCTTCGGTGATCGCAAAACGCGCGGTTGTACTCGCGACGCACAGGTCACAGGCCTGCGCGATCAGCCAGCCGCCGGCATAAGCCACGCCATTCACCGCGGCGATCGTCGGCTTGGTCACCTCCACATTGTCACCCGGCACCGGGAACATGCCGCGCGGCGGCACGGTCAGTTGCAGGTCGGCCATTTCCTTCAGGTCGCCGCCTGCGCAAAAGGCTTTGGTGCCCGCCGCCGTCAGGATCGCGACGCGCAGCGCCGGATCACCCTCGAACCGCTCCCATGCGGCGAACAGCCCGTCGCGGACGGCACGGCCCAATGCGTTATGCACGTCCGGCCGGTTGATGGTGATGATGGCGATGCCATCGGTGCGCGCGTCGAACAGAACCGCGTCGGTCATCAATATCCCCTTTTCGCGATGGCGAATGCGGCGCGATCCAGGTCCTCGCGGAAATCGGGATGGGCAATGGCCACCATCCGCCGCGCCCGTTCGGCCAGGCTGCGCCCTTTGAGTTCGGCTACGCCAAATTCTGTAATGATCACATCGGCTTCGCTGCGCGCCGTGGTCACCGGGCCGGCCAGCGTCGCCGTGATCCGGCTGGCCTTGCCGCCAGCCGCTGTCGCTGGCAGCGCGATGATCGAACGCCCACCGGCCGAACGGCTGCCCGCGCGCACATAATCCACCTGCCCGCCGGTCCCGCCAATATAGGCCGGGCCGGTCTGTTCGGCATTGACCTGCCCGGTCAGGTCCACCTCGACCGCCGAATTGATCGTCACCAGTTTCGGGATCGCGGTCAGCACCGCATCGGCGTGCGTCAACCGCGACGATCGCATTCCAACAGCCGGGTTGCGGTGCGCGAAATCATACAGCCGCCGCGTCCCGATCAGCGCCCCGGTGATTGAGACCCCCGTCTCGAACGGTTTGGTCGCATTGGTGACAACACCAGCCTCAACCAGATCGACCAGGCCGTCTCCGATCATCCCCGAATGCACGCCCAGATCGCGCCGGTCGCCGATCAGTCGCGTCAGGGCATCGGGTACCGCGCCGATGCCGATCTGCAATACCGTGCCATCGCCGATATACGACGCCGCGTGACGGGCGATGGCAAGGTCGCCATCCTCGATCGCCGCCGGCATCACCTCAACGGGCGGACGCGACACCTCGACCAGATAATCAATCCGGTCACGCGGCAGCAGCGCGTCGCAATGGGTAAAGGGTATCTGCTCGTTCACTTCCGCGACCACCACCCGCGCCTTCGCGACGGCGGCCTGCACATAATCGTTGATCAGGCCATAGCTGTGATTGCCATCGGCATCCGCCGGGCTGACCTGCACGAAGGCAATGTCGCAGCCGATAAGGCCCGCCTCGATCATTCCGGCAATCTGGCCGACATGGCACGGCACGATGCCCAGCATCCCGGCCTTCGCAAGCAAGCGCATTGATCCGATTGCGCCCATGCTCGTCAGCGCGATATGATCGGCAATATCGGGCGTCAGCAGTCCGGAGAAGCTGGACCCGGCAAAAGCCGCGACCCCGCCCAGCCCTGCGCGCTGTGCAATCAGCGCCTCGATCAGGGTCGCCGGCTCACCACAAGCCTGTCCCCAGACGATATGATCGCCGGGACGGATGAACGCGCCGAGGTCGATGCCATCGGCCCGCAAAATTTGCGTCATGCAGCGCCCCCGCGCGCGAGCACCGCCTTCGCCCGGTTGAGGTGCGGCAGATCGAGCATCTCGCCACGATGGCCGATCGTCCCCAATCCGGGATTGGCTGCAAACAGATCGACGATTTCGCGCGCCGCTACCAGTTCGGCTTCACTCGGCGTGAATGCGCGGTTGATGATGTCCACCTGCGCCGGGTGGATCGCCATCATCCCACGGAAACCGGCGCGACGCGCCTCCGTCGCCACCGCTTCCAGTCCAGCCTCGTCACGGAAGTCGCCGTGGATCGTCTCGATCGCCGGCACCCCGGCGGCCGCAGCGCCAACCACGCAGAAGGTGCGGGCCAGTTGATAGGGAAAGTCATAACTGCCATCAGCCCGGCGGTTGGTGATTGCACCGATTGCGGTCGCGATATCCTCCGCCCCCCATGTCATCGCGGCCAGCCGGGCCACCCCCTCATAGCTTCCCGTCGCCAGCATCCCTTGCGGCGTTTCGGTCGCCACGATGATCACCTGGGTCAGCCCCGGCTGATCGCCGGCCGCCACTTCCAGCGCTGTCAGGAAATGATCCAGCCTCTCGACATCCGCGCGCCCGCGCGGTTTGGGCAGCATCACCCCGCCCGGCCGCGCCGGAACGATCGCCGCCAGATCATGCAACGCATGCGGCCCTTGCAACGGGTTAATCCTGACCCACAGCCGATCGCGCTGATCGGCGTTCGCGCGCAGAAATGCCGCCACGGTTTCGCGTGCGGCGGGCTTGGCGCTTTCCGCAACCGCATCCTCAAGGTCGATCAGCAGAATATCGGCTGACGTGCCAACGCCCTTTGCCAACTTCTTTTCGCTGTCGCCGGGCACAAACAGCCAGGATCGGGCGGCCGCAGCCCGTTCAGAAGCCGACATTATCCCCTCCCTTCAGCGCCAGAATCGCGCGTGCTTCATCGGGTGTCGCGATTTCCAGGCCAAGTCCTTCGAGAATCTTTCGCACCGTCCGCACCTGTTCGGCATTGGATTGCGCGAGTTTGCCCGGCCCACCCCAGAGGTTATCTTCCAACCCGACACGGACATTACCGCCCATTGCCGCAGCCATTGCGGCAATCGGCATCTGGCTTCTGCCAGCGCCCAGCACCGACCAGCGATAATTGTCGCCGAACAGGCGATCGGCGGTGCGCTTCATGTGCATCACATCGTCCGGATGCGATCCAATGCCGCCCAGCAAACCGAAGCACGTCTGGATGAACAGGGGCGCCTTCACCAAGCCTTCGGTGAAGAAATAATGGAGATGGTAGAGGTGGCTGGTATCATAACATTCGAACTCATAACGAGCACCAGTCTCGTTCAGCGTGCGCAGCGCATGTTCGATATCCTTGAACGAGTTACGGAACACCAGATCACGGCTGTTTTCCAGCATCTGCGGTTCCCAGTCATGCTGAAAATCCTTGTAGCGTTTCAGCATCGGAAACAGGCCGAAGTTCATCGAACCCATGTTGAGCGAAGCGACCTCGGGCCGCCAGACAGTGGCGGGACGAATTCGCTCCTCGATCGGCATGAACGGCGATCCGCCGGTGGTGAGATTCACCACCACGTCCGATCGTTGCTTGATCACGCGCAGAAACGGCTCGAATGCTTCCGGCGTCTGATCAGGGCGGCCGTTTTCGGGGTCGCGGGCATGCAGATGAACAATTGCAGCCCCAGCCTCCGCCGCGGCTAGCGCAGAATCAGCGATTTCAGCCGCGGTCACCGGCAGATGCGGCGACATTGACGGGGTGTGGATCGATCCCGTCACCGCACAGGTGATGATGATCTTTGAAGCCATGGTCATCCTCCGAACCGCTTTCGGCGCAGTCTAGGCGCGCGCCTCTGGATTCGGAAAATGAAGGCGATTCATTATCAAGTCCAGCCGGAATCGCTGGTCGAACGTCGACAATGCGTCACCCTATAGCAACAAGCTCCGTTCACGCCGCAAGTGGAGCCACCTCGATTTCCCCAAAATCACGCGCCAGCCGTTCGAGATTCAGGATCATCACCATCTGACCATCGACCGAGGTTATACCGTCAAGCAATTCATCATCGGCGTTCATGCCAATGGGCGGCGGCGGCTGAACGTCGTTTTCGTCGATCGACGCGATATCGTTGACGGCATCGACGATCAGCCCATGCGGGCGATCGCCGATCTGCAAAACCATGATCACATGGCGGGCGGAAGGATCGGTATCGCCCCAACCCAATCGCGCCGACAGATCGATCACCGGCAGGACCGTACCGCGCAGGTTGACCACACCGCGGACATAGGCCGCCGCATGCGGCAGGGGCGTTGTCGGCGCCCAAGCCCGAATTTCCCGGGTAGCCATGATATCAACGCCCAGGCATTGGGCACCGACCTGAAAGGTGATGAGTTGGCGTACCATCGTTTCTTTTCCCTGGTCCATCACCTCAGAAATCCGTCCATTCATCCTGCGATGCCGGATCAACGGCCAGCGCAAGGTTGCCGGTGGTACGGGGACGGGCAGACGGGCGTGCAGGTTGGGCAGCAGCAACGGGTGCTGCCCGGCCCTGCCGAGGCACAGCGCGACCGGCACTTTCCTGTTCTAGCCGAAATCGCTGAACGAGCGTGATAAGCTGATCCGCCTCGGTTTCGAGACTGCGGGCGGCCGCAGTCGATTCTTCGACCATTGCGGCGTTCTGCTGGGTCATCTTGTCCATATCGGCGACGGCGGTATTCACCTGCTGCATGCTCGTTGCCTGTGCTTCGGCCGATGTCGAAATCTGGTGCGCGAGGCCGGCAATCTCCGAAATTTTGGTCAGGATGCGGTCCAACGCCTGCCCGGTCTGCCCGACAAGCTGCACCCCTGATTCCACCTGCTTCGAACTGGCCCCGATCAGCCCCTTGATATCCTTGGCCGCATCCGCCGATCGCTGGGCCAATGCGCGCACTTCATTGGCGACGACGGCAAAACCCTTGCCCGCATCGCCCGCGCGGGCCGCTTCAACGCCAGCATTCAATGCCAGCAGATTCGTCTGGAATGCGATGCCATCAATCACGCCGATGATCTGTGCGATCTCCTGCGCGGATTTCTCGATATCATCCATCGCGCCGATCGCCTCGCGCACGACACGGCCACCTTCATTGGCGTCGCCCTGCGCATCAGCCACCGATGCATTGACGTGTGCGGCCCCCTGCGCCGTTTCGCGCACCGCGACGGTGATCTGGTCCATGGCCGCAGCGGTCTGCTCCAGCGAAGCCGCCTGTTGCTCGGTGCGCCGCGACAAATCTTCGGATGCCTGGCTGATTTCAGCCGCGCCGGTGTTGATGCTGTCGGCAGTATGCGAAACTTCCAGCAGCGTCTCGCGCATCCGCTCCCGCATCGAATCGAAATCCTCGACCAGCTTGGCGAAGCTTTCAGGCAGCCCTTCCAGCTTTACGGTGAAGTCGCCCTTGGCCAACCTGTCCATCGCCTCGCCAACGCGGTCGATCACCGCCATGCGCTCAGCTTCCTCGGCACGGAAATAGGCCGACAGCGCGATGTCCATGTCGAGCATCGCGCACTTAACCAGAGTGCCGATCACCCGTGATATCTGTTTGCCGCCAAGACGGGCGCGCAGGGAATCAGTTAATAGGCGGCCGATCATATCTTCCAGCACCAGCGCATAAGCGCCGATATACCAGGTCGGCTCCAGCCCGATCCGCGCGTGGATATTGCCGATCTTTTCGGCCTTGGCGAAATAGCTTTCGTCCAGCCGGCGGGCGAACATGCCACGCCAGTGATCGAGTTGCTTATCGCGCGCATGATCCATCATTTGCGGCGACGTAAAAAAGCGCGCAGCCGCCGGTGTTTCCCGCACCTTGCGATAGAAGCGATCCAGCGATGCCGGGGCCACCTTTTCGACCGCAGCGGCGATCGCAGGGAACGCCGCATAATTGTCCTGGTCCAGATTGAAGAAGCTCAAGCGAATCTCGATTCCATCGGTCGTCTGTTTGGGCTGCATGACAACGTGCTCCTGTGGCCAAGAGACGAAGCGCCCGGGCAGGTTAAAAAAGGCTTTGCCACAATCCCCGTTATAGAGTGCTTTCGTCCCGACCGGAGCGGACGACGCACAAATGGGACATGGTTTCACCTGCAAACCATGGGAGGAATCGGTCCGTTCTGGATCAGTCCGTCATCCGGCCAGCCGATTGAATCAACCGGCAAGCCCAGAGAATCAATCGCGGAAGATTACGGTCGTCTGCCCATTGAGCAGGGCGCGCCCCTCAAGGTGGAAACCGACAGCGCGAGCTAGAACCCGGCGCTCGATATCCCGGCCCTTGCGCACAAGATCCTCGGGCGTGTCGGCATGGCTGACCCGTTCGACATCCTGTTCGATGATCGGCCCTTCATCCAGTTCGGCCGTCACATAATGCGCGGTCGCACCGATCAGTTTCACCCCGCGGGCATGCGCCTGATGATAAGGCTTGGCGCCCTTGAAGCCGGGCAGGAAACTGTGGTGGATATTGATGCAGCGGCCGGACAGCCACGCCGCCAGATCATCCGACAAGATTTGCATGTAGCGGGCCAGCACGACCAGATCGACGCGGCTATCCTCGACGATGGCCTTGATCTGCGCCTCCTGGCGCGATTTCGTTTCCGCCGTCACCGGCAGATGGTGAAACGGGATACCGTCCAGATCCAGGGTGTGAAAGCTCTCGCGGGGATGATTGGAAACGATACCCGCAATATCCATCGCCAGTTCGCCGATCCGCCAGCGATACAGCAGATCGACCAGGCAATGATCGAACTTCGATACCAGCAGCAGAACGCGCTGGCGATCGGCCTGCGCGCGCAGTTGCCAGTCCATGCCATAGCTATGGGCAACCGCCACGAAATCCCGCCGCAGGGCCGCAGCATCCTGCCCGGTGGCCAGGTTGAATACGACACGCATGAAAAAGCGGTTGGCGGCGCTGTCGTCGAACTGATTGGCTTCGCGGATGTCGCCGCCATGTTCAAAAAGCGTTGATGCGACACGCGCGACGATCCCCGGACGATTGCGGCAGGAAAGCGTAAGCAGGTAGGTGTCGGTCATCATCATGTCTCGCGGCTCGAATATTGCGGCAGGCGCGCCGCCCTCATGACAGGCGTTACAGCCACAATCCAGTGCCCACCCGTGCGCGCCCGTCCATTTGGACCGCATCCATTTGGACGTCGCACATGCTGTCCGAACAGGAGACAGTCGCCTTCATCAGCAAGTTATGGGGTGAAGCGACGATGGCCAGAATTTTGAAGGCAGTGGTGATTGGCGCAGGCATGGCGGGCATCCTCGCCGCGATCCGCCTGCGCGAGCTGGGCCATAACGTGACGGTGCTCGAAAAGGCCGATCGCGTTGGCGGCACCTGGCGTGAAAATCGCTATGCCGGCCTGCACTGCGACGTGCCCGCGCATGCCTACACCTACAGCTTCGCGCCCAACCCCGACTGGAGCCGATATCTTTCGCCGGGACCCGAAATCCAGCGTTACTTCGAAAAGGTCGCCGACGATTATGGCGTGACCGCGATCACCCGTTTTGGCGAGGAAGTCGCCGAAGCGCGCTGGGACGGCAGCCTGTGGCGGATCGAAACCAAGAAGGGGTTGAAGCTCGACGCCGATATCCTGATCGCCGCGACCGGCGTCCTCCACCATCCGCGCATGCCTGACATCGCCGGGCTGGACAGCTTTGCCGGCCCCGCCTTTCACAGCGCGCGCTGGCAGGATGGCATCGATCTTTCGGGTAAGCGCGTCGGAATCATCGGCAACGGATCGACCGGCGTGCAGATCGTTTCGGCTTTGGCTGGCGTGGCCGCCAAGACCGTGCATTTCCAGCGTTCGCCGCAGTGGATCATGCCGGTGCCGAACGATTTTTACACGGACGAACAGCGGGCCGCGTTCCGGGCAGATCCCAAGCTGGTCGATGCCATCCGCTACAACCCGGAATATGAAGCCAACGTCCGCAACTTTTCGGCGGCGATCAACGACATGAATTCGGAACAGATCCACCAGATCGAATGGGTGGTGAACAATCATCTGGAAACCGCCATCGCCGACCCGGTGCTGCGCGAGCGGCTGCGCCCCACCTATCGCGCGGCTTGCAAGCGCCTGATCTATTCCTGGGATTATTATGAAAAGGTCCAGCGTCCCGATGTCGAGGTGGTCGTCGAAGGCATCGAGCGGATCGAGCCGCAGGGCGTTCGCGACAAGGAAGGCCGCCTGCACGAACTGGACGTGCTGATCCTTGCCACCGGCTTCCACGCCGATCGCTTCGTCCGGCCGATCAACATGATCGGGCGCGGCGATGTCGCGCTCAATGATGTGTGGGCGAAACGGCCGTCGGCCTATCTGGCGGTGTCGATCCCGGATTTCCCCAATATGTTCCTCCTCAACGGTCCGACCGGGCCAGTGGGCAATTTCTCGCTGATCGATATCGCCGAAAAGCAGATGGCCTATATCGAACAGCTCATCGGCCGCATCGCCGCCGGCGAAGCCAATACGGTGAGCGCAAGCCATGCGGCGATGAGCGACTATGACGATCGCCGTATCACTGCGGCCAAGGGCACCATCTTCGCGTCCGGCTGCAGCAGCTGGTATCTGGACGCAGAAGGCGTCCCTGCGAGCTGGCCGTGGAGCTATGACGCATTTTCGGATGCGATGAGCACGCCGAAGCTTGAGGATTTCGACATCGCCGCCTGAGCGGGTTGAGCGTCGTGTTGAGGCCGAATTGCGGCGTCGGCGGATATTCCGCCGGCGCCGTTCTTCGTTGCCGGCCCACAATCATCGAATAGAGACATATTAAGGATTTAGCGACGACACAGCCCGGGACGCCAAACAGCCCCTCGCCCTCGCCTCGTGAATTACGATACATGAGGTCTAATAATAAAGAGCGAGCATCTGCATGTTCCGACCGAGGGGTAAGTTCCGCAAATCATGCCACCGGGCATCTGCCGGAGCTGTTTTGCGTATTCTGGCGATTTCGATGCTGGCAACCGCCGGCATGGCCCATGCCGCACCCGCCACCCCGGCCGCTGCCCCCGCACCATGGACCAAAGCCCCCGCCAATGACCCGCAGGCCCTGCGTTTCGCGGTGATCGGCGACCGCACGGGCCTGGCCCGGCCGGGCGTGTTCGAACAGGCGATCAAACAGGTCGACCTGATGCAGCCCGAATTCCTGATCAACGTGGGCGACCTGATCGAAGGCTATACCGGCGACGCCGCCGAACTGGCCCGCGAATGGGGCGAGATGGAAACCGCGATCGGCCAGTTGCGCGCGCCGTTCATCTATGTCGCGGGCAACCACGACATCGGCAACGACATGATGCTGTCGGCATGGAAGGCCAAGCGCGGCGAGCCTTATTACCAGTTCACATACAAGGACGTGCTGTTCCTGGTGCTGGACACCGAAGATCCGCCGCCCGACATGCCGGCCGATTTCGCCAAGCAGTTCCACCAGATGGCCGCCGGCATGAAGAACGATCCGGTCGCGACCGAAAAGGCGCTGGCCCAGTTCGTCGGCGGCGTGAATGCCGATCGCGAAAAAGGCAAGGCGGTCGACCCCGAAATGCTGGCGCTGAGCGCGGCGCGGTTCAGCCCGAAGCAGGTCGATTTCGCGCTGAAGGCGCTGGCCGATCAGCCCAAGCCGCGCTGGACCTTCGTGCTGATGCACAAGCCGGCATGGAAGCTGAATTCCGCCGAATTCGCAAAGATCGAAGCCGCGCTTGCCGGCCGGCCCTACACCGTGATCGCCGGGCACAATCATTATTACGCCCACGAAAAGCGCCATGGCCGCGACTATATCACCATGGGCACGGCAGGCGCGATTTCGCACCAGCACGGCCCCGGCGAAATGGACCATATCGCCTGGGTGACGGTGAAGGACGGCGAACCCGACATCGCGCTCATCAAGCTCAACGGCCTGCTCGACCGCACCGGCCAGAGCGGCCAGACCATGGTGCGCTGACGGGGGCATTCCCCGCCACAGCCAGCCATATCATCCGCAACAAACGATAATCAGCCCGGATCAACCGGGCGACGCATACCCTGTTTCAGGAGAGGACTGATTATGAAGACCGTGTATCTGGCGGCTGCGTCCATGCTCGCCATCACCACCGCACCGGCGCATGCGCAGGATGCGGCATCGGCCGTCGCGGCCGAAAGCAGCGGCGGGCTGGAAGACATCGTTGTCACCGCCCAGCGCCGTGAAGAAAATCTGCAGCGCGTTCCCGTCGCCGTCACCGCGATGACCGCCGCGGCACTCGACAATGCGCGCATCACCAACGTCAACAATCTGAGCGGCTATGCGCCGAACGTGCAGATTTCGAACCAGGGCCAGCAATCGACCCCGACGATCCAGATTCGCGGTATCCAGTCGGGCACGTCGGACAATGCGGTCGATCCCAAGGTCGGCATCTATCTTGACGGCGTTTACATCGGCCGTTCGGTCGGCGCGATCTTCGACCTGGCCGATCTGGAACGGGTGGAAATGCTGCGCGGCCCGCAGGGCACGCTGTTCGGCCGCAATTCCACCGGCGGCGCGATCAGCCTGATCAGCGCGGCACCAACCGGTGAGTTCGGCATCAGCCAGCAATTGTCCTATGGCAATTACAACGCGTTCCGTTCGCGCACGATCGTCAACCTGCCGCAGTTCGGTCCGCTGAGCCTGAAGGTTTCGTACCTGCACGACCAGATGGAAGGCGACACCAGGAACCTGCTCGGCGGCAAGAAGATCGATCTCAGCCTGCGCCAGCCGGGCTTTGGCACGCTCACTTATGCCAACCGGCTGGGCGAAAAGAATGTCGATGCGGTGCAGGTCGCGGCGCGGATCGACGCGTCGGATAATCTGAAGATCGACTATCGCTTCGATTATACCGATTCCAACACGGTCGGCCGCGCCACCCAGTTGCTCGGGCCGACGGGCGACGGCACCGGCGCGCTTGCCGGCGCGATCCTGCAGTTCCAGGGGGCGGTGCCGCTGGGCGGCGGCGTCATTTATCCCGGCACGGGCGGCATCACCAACCTTGGCAAGAGCCAACTCGACGCGGTCGCCAACGCATCCAGCAACGAACATGTCGTAACGCAGGGCCATAATCTGGCGATTGCGTGGGATGTCGACGACGTGCTGACGGTGAAGACCATCACCGCCTACCGCAAGTTCAAGCAGGATCCCTATATCTACGACCTCGGTTCGACCGGCGGGCTGCGTTTCAGCGCAGCGCAGTTGGGCGCGGTGCTGGCCGCCGGCCAGGATCCCGCTGCGATTGCGGGCGTTTTCGCTGGCGCAAATCAGCCCGGCCCGAACGACAGCCTGTTCACGCTGCTGACGTCGCGATCGACCCGGCAGAAGCAGTTCAGCCAGGAAGTGCAGTTCATCTTCAACTGGGACCGTTTCGACCTGACATCGGGCGTGTTCTACTTCCACGAAAATTCGCCGGCGACGAGCGTGCTGGGTATCTTCCAGCCGGTCGTGAACGGCGTGGTCGTACCGACGGCGCTCGACAATGTGTTCGGCAGCGGTGTCACCGCGACGCGCGCGGTGAACGATTCCATCGCGGGCTATGGCCAGTTGACCTGGCACGCGACCGACCAGATCGACGTGGCATTTGGCGCGCGCTACACGATCGATGATCGTGCAACCTCGCTGTTCAGCGTGGCCGGCGCGGCGGGCAGCACGCTGGTTCCGGGCCAGACCTACAAGACCAGCTATGAAAAGCTGAACTATACCGGCATCCTCACCTATCGCCCGAACGATGATGTCACGACCTATGCCAAGATCGCGACCGGCTATGTCGCCGGCGGCATCCTGGGCGCCATTCCCTATGATCCGGAATCGCTGACCAGCTACGAAGTCGGCGTGAAATCGAAGATGTTCGACAACCGCGTCCGCGCCAACCTGTCCGCTTTCTATTCGGACTATAAGGATCTCCAGATCCAGACGTTCGTGGGCGGCGTGCAGCGGTTCGAAAATGCCGGCAAGGCGCGCATCTGGGGCATCGAGGGCGAATTCCAGGCCGCCCCGATCGATGGCCTGACGATCGATGCCAATTTCGGCTACACCAACTTCAAATATAAGGAATATATGCAAGGCGGGGTAAACGTGGCCGACCGGGTCAACGTCACCTACACGCCGAAATGGACCGCGCGTCTGGGCGGGCAATATGATTTCCCCGAATTCGCGAATGGCGGGAATTTCTTCATCAACGTCGACTCGCGCTATCGTTCGGCCGTGCCGATGACCGCGTTCCCGACCAACAATCCCGTGGTCGATGCGCTGTTGGTCACCAAGAAATATGTCCTCGCCGATGCCCGCGCCGGTGTCGCTTCGCTGCCGATCAGCGGCACCGCGATCGGCATTTCGGGCTGGGTGAAGAACATCTTCAACGTCGATCGGGCGACCTTCGGGCCGACCGCCGTCAACCAGGTGATCGTGCCGGATCGTGGCCGCACCTACGGCATCGATCTGTCGGTGAAGTTCTAAGACCAAAAGGGCCGGCGCCTCGGATGGGGCGCCGGCCTTTCCATCAGGCGTCGATCATGTCCGGCGTTCGCCAGCCGAGATGCTGGCCGGAATCGACCGCGATCACCTGCCCCGTCACCGACATGGCATTCGCCAGATACAGCACCGCATCGGCAATCTGTTCGGGCGGGCTGGGCCGGCCGAGCAGGGTTCCGGTCGCTTCGCGCTCGAATTGGCCATCATCCTGATGGCAGGACGCCAGCACCGGCCCCGGCGCGACGGCATTGACCCGGATGGCAGGGGCCAGGGCCTGCGCCATCATCTGCGTCGCGGTCCACAGCGCCGATTTGGTCAACGCGTAGGAAAAGAACAACGGATTGGGGCGCAACACGCGTTGATCGAGCAGATTGATGATGGCCGCCCCTGCCGGCGCCTGCGCCGCGAAGCATTCCGCCAGCACCATCGGCGCACGCAGGTTCACCGCGAAATGACGATCCCAGATTGCCTTGTCCAGCCCGCCGAAGCGATCATCATCGAACGTCGACGCATTGTTGACGAGCAGGCCAATCGGCCCGAGCGCGGATACCGCGCGCTCGACCAGCGCGGCCACGGCGCCTTCATCCGCCAGATCGGCCGGCAGAACGGCGGTGCGGACGCTGCGTGCGCCGGCTTCGCGCGCCACTTCCTCGGCTTCGTCCACCGCATGGCCGCAATGAATTGCGACATTCCAGCCGGCCGTGGCCAGCCGCAGCGCGATCGCCCGGCCGATGCGCCGCCCCCCGCCGGTGACAAGCGCGGTGCGGGCGGACGAGGGCGGAGCAGATTGATCGGGTTCCATGCCCGACTGTTAGGACAAAGCCGTTGCCGCGGGCAATTCACCGGGTGACGAATTAGAATGCAAAAGGCATAGGTTTATGGCCATGACGCCCAAGGATTACCGATGACCGTCTCTCCTCCCCCCGCCCCGGCGCGCGGGCGCGGCCGGCCGCGCAAGCCCGAGACGGATGCGACGATCCTCGCTGCCGGGCGACGATTGCTGCGCGAAGGCGGGATCGAGGCGCTGACATTCGATTCGATCGCCCAGGCGACCGGCATCACCCGCGCCACCATCTATCGCCGCTGGCCGACCAAGGCGCATCTGCTGAGCAACATCGCCAACGAGGATGAAAACGTCCAGTTCGTCGACGTCACCGAACATGAAGGCATCAAGGGCGAGGTCCGCGCGCTCGTGGCGCAGGTGTATCACCGCTACCAGCTGGCCGACATCAGCGCCGCAGCGCTTGGCCTGTTCGCCGCGATCCAGCGCGATCCGGCGCTGCGCCACGAATTGCAGCACCCGATCGAATCCGCAGCCCGCGCCGACATGAAACGCATCGTCGATGCCGGCAAGGCCAGCGGCCAGATCCGCGCCTCGGTCGACGCGGATGCCTTTTACGATGTCACCATCGGCGCGGTGCTCGCCCGCCTGCTCGTGGCGTCGACCCCGGCCGGCGAAGAACTGATCGATTATATCACCGATATCGTCCTGAACGGGGTGGCCCCGCGCGACTGACGCGCCGGCGGGTGTGCCGTCATCGCCGCGCCAGCAACTCCGCCAGTGCATCTTCCTCCAGCGGCTGCGCGCACAGGAACCCCTGATAGATATCGCAGCCTTCAGCCGCGAGCAGGGCCAGCTGGGTTTCGGTTTCGACGCCTTCGGCGATCACCGTCAGGCCCAGCGACTTGGCCATTTCGATCACCCCGCGCACCACCACCCGATCGCGCGCCGACCCACCAATATCCTGCGCCAGTTTCTGATCGATCTTGAGATAATCGAGCGGCAGCGCCTTGAGATAGGCCAGGCTCGAATAGCCCGTGCCGAAATCGTCGATCGCCACACGCAGGCCCGCCGCGCGCAATTCGCCCAGGAAATCGGCGGCCTGCGCCAGATCCTCGATCAGGCCGCCTTCCGTCACCTCCACCGTCAGCCGCGCCGGCGACAGCCCCGACCGATCGACCAGCGCCAGAAAGCGCGCGGCAAAACCGGGCCGTGCGATATCCGCCGCCGTGACGTTCACCGCGATCCGCAGCGATGCCAGATCGCCTTCCCACGACGCCGCCATGCGGATCGCCTTGCCCTGCACATGCGCCGAAAGCTGGACCAGATAGTCCGACCGCTCGGCAACCGCGAACAGGGTCGCCGCGCCCAATTCCCCCAGTTCGGGATGGCGCCAGCGCGCCAGCGCCTCGACACCGACAATCTCCCCCGTCGTCACCGAAACCTGCGGCTGGAACAGGATGCCGATTTCATCGCGGTCGAGCGCGGCGCGCAGATCCACCTCCAGCCGGTTATCATGCGCCGCCTGCGCGACACCGCCGGCGTCCAGCGTGCCGACCAGCCCCGGATCCCCCATTTTCGCTTCGGCCAGCGCAAGGCTTGCGCGCCGCATCAGCGCCGGGCCGTCATCGGCACCATCCGCCTGGGCAACACCGATCCGGCACGCCAGGGTCACGACATGCTGTTCGGCGGCGAACGGACGCGCGATCGCATCCGCCAGTTCCCCGGCCAGCCGCCGGGCATCGTCCACCGTCGCCGGCGGGGCGAGCGCGATCGCAAATTCCGCACCGGCGACCCGCGCCACGCACCCCCGCCGCGCCATTCCGGGATCGAGCTGCCGTTCGATGCGCCGGGCCACCGCCTGCAGCACCTGATCGCCCGCCGACACCCCGAACGCGCCGTTGATCGCTTCGAAGCGCGTCACGGCCAGCAGCATGAGGACGCCCGCACCCTCGGCGTTGCGCGGGCCAAGCTGCCGTTCGATCCACCGCCGCAGCGTGGCCCCGTCGGCAAGCCCCGTCAGCGGATCGCGGCCCCGCCGTTCGCGGCCACCGCCGCGCGCACCGCCCTCGCCGCCCGGCGCCGTCACCCGCCCCGGCCCGCGCCCGCCCGCCAGCCGATCGGCATGACGATCGGCAAAACGCAGCATCTGGGCGAACTCCGCCTCGCCGAACGGACTGGCCAGATAATGGGTGGCACCGGCGGTGTGCACCGCATCCAGCGCCGCCACGTCGCCGCGCGACAGCAGCACCAGCAGCGCCCCGGCATTCGCCTCTACCGGTTCGGCCAGCAAGCGCGCCGCCGCCAGCCCTTCTTCCAGCGCGCCGCGGGCATCGACCACGGCCACCGCAGCACTGCTCCCGAGAAACCGACGCTCGGCATCATCGGCCCGCTGCATGGCGGCAACCCGCCACCCCGCCCGTTCCGCCATGCCCGCGATTTCGTCACGGTGCCGGTAGGAAACGAGAAAGATGGCAGGCGGTCCGCCACGGGCGGCCGCCGCTTCACTTTCAGGGCGCGACGCGATGAGACTGGATCCTTTGACCGGTATTTTGACGCGATGCTAATGCGCTTGTCGATCCGCGCCAATGCCCCAAAATGCAGCCACGTTCCGTATACGGCACGATATTGCAGGCACGACAGGCTTGCCCCCTGCCCCCCCGCCCCCTAGTTTTGACGGATGACACCGGCGGTTCCGAACGGCCCCAGGCCTTTGATTGACGGTTTCGGCCGCAAAATCAGCTATTTACGGATATCCGTCACCGATCGCTGCGATCTGCGCTGCCGCTATTGCATGGCCGAAGCGATGACGTTCATGCCGCGCGCGCAGATTTTGTCGCTGGAAGAAATCGCCGCGATCGGCGACGCCTTCATCGCCCGCGGTGTCCGCAAGATCCGGCTGACCGGGGGCGAACCCCTGATCCGGCGCGGCGTTCCGGATCTGGCGAAGATGCTGGGCCGCCATCTGGCGACCGGCGATCTCGACGAACTGACCCTGACCACCAACGCCACCAACCTGGCCCGCACCGCATCGGCGCTCGTCGATGCAGGCATCCGCCGGGTCAATGTCAGCCTGGACAGCCGCAACGCCGATACCTTTCGCCACATCACCCGCTGGGGCGACGTGGCGCAGGTTCTGCACGGCATTGCCACGGCGCGCGACGCGGGGCTGCGGATCAAGATCAACATGGTCGCACTCAAGGGCCTGAACGAGGACGAAATCGAACCGATGCTGCGCTGGTGCGCGGCCGAAGGGCATGACCTGACGCTGATCGAAACCATGCCCCTGGGCATGATCGACGAAGATCGCACCGATCGCTATCTGCCCCTTGATCGCGTCCGCGACGCGCTGGCCGAACGCTATACGCTCACCCCGCTTGACGACCGCACCGGCGGCCCCGCGCGCTACCATCGCGTCGCGGAACTGAACGCGCGGATCGGCTTCATCACCCCGCTCACGGAGAATTTCTGCGCCGGCTGCAATCGGGTCCGCATCACCGCCACAGGGCGGCTGTACATGTGCCTGGGCCACGACGATCAGGTCGATCTGCGCGCGGCCCTGCGCGAAGGCGGCCCGGCCGCGCTGGACGCCCGGCTGGACGAAGCCATGGCACTGAAACCGCTGCGCCATGATTTCCACATAGACAAACGCAATGCGGCACCAGCGGTTGAACGATTCATGAGCGTAACAGGCGGATGACCGCAGACCATAAGCTTGCCCTGATCCATTCCCCCACCGAAGCCGCGCAAGCCGCCGCCAAGGTGCTGCAGGATCGTTATGAATGGGTGCCGCTGGAACAGGCGACGCTGGCGGTGGCGCTGGGGGGCGATGGCTTCCTGCTCCAGACGCTGCATGCCATGCTCGACAGGCGGCGCACCCTGCCCGTGTTCGGCATGAACCTGGGCACCGTCGGCTTCCTGATGAACGAATGGAGCGCCGACCTGCTGGAAAACCGGATCACGCGCGCCAAAACCTTTACCGTCACGCCATTGCGGATGGACGCGATCACGGTGGACGGGGAAACCGTGTCCTATCCCGCGATCAACGAAGTGTCGCTGCTGCGCGAAACCCGCCAGACGGCGCGGCTGGAAGTGCTGGTCAACGATCGCGTGGTGATGCCCGAACTGGTGTGCGACGGCGTGCTCGCTTCCACCCCGGCCGGATCGACCGCCTACAACCTGTCCGCGCAGGGACCGATTCTCCCGCTCGATTCGGCGATGATCGCGCTCACCCCGATCAGCCCGTTTCGGCCGCGGCGCTGGCGCGGGGCGATCCTGCCGGAACGGACGCGAATCAGCTTCCGCGTGCTCGACCCGATCAAGCGGCCGGTAAGCGCCGTCGCCGATCAGCGCGAAGTTCGCGATGTTTCAACCGTCTCGGTCGCGATCGACCGCGCCAGTTCGCTGACGCTTTTGTTCGATCCGGAGCACGCGCTGGACGACCGGATCACGATGGAACAGTTCGCCGTCTGACTTCTTGAAAAGGAGGGGTTGCAAGCCCCGCAAAAGCGCTGCTATAGGCGCGCCTCGCTTCGACGGAATGTCGACGCGCAGACCGTGTTCCCCGATAGCTCAGCGGTAGAGCATTCGACTGTTAATCGAATGGCCGTAGGTTCGAATCCTACTCGGGGAGCCACACTCATCCCATCATGAATATGGAATTCCGGCTGAGGCGAAGCCTTGCCCGAATGCCTATCCCACACGCATTCCCACATTCGATCAGCGCTTTTCCTGCCGTTCGGGATCGGAACCGGCGTGGACGGCCTCCCATGGCGGCGGATCGAAGCAATGCTCGAAAAAGTCGACGAAGGCGTCGAGTGCGGCGGGGCGCGATGGCGCGCGCGGATAGACGGCATAAATGCCGAGATCGGTTGAGCCTTCCCATTCGGGCAGTATCTGGACGAGCCTGCCATCCGCCAGCGCATCTTCGACATCCCACAAGGACCGCAGCGCGATGCCGACGCCGGCGATCGCCAGTTCGCGCACGATCTCGCTCGAATTGGTGCGGACATGGCTTCTGCCGTCCACCGCCCGCTTCTGGCGGCCGCTGACGAGACGCCACGGCATTTGCTCGTCGGCCGCCAGCAGGCGATGCCCCGCCAGATCGGACAGGCCGTGGGGCACATCCTTGTCGGCAAGATAAAGCGGACTGGCGCACAGCACCCGGCGATTGGTGGCCAGGCGCCGGCCGTCGAGGCTGGCCGGCAGGTGGGCGGTGATGCGGATCGCCAGATCGACCCGGTCCGACAGCAAATCGACATAGGCGTCGGTGAGGTTGAGATCGAGTTCGATCCGGGGGTAACGCGCCAGAAACGCGCCAAGCCGGGGCGCGACATGCAGCCGGCCGAACGAGGTGGGCGCCGACACCCTGAGCGGGCCGGCCGGTTCACGGCGAACGCCGGTGATCCGGTCTTCCGCCTCCCGGATCGATTGCAGGATCGCGATGACATCGGCGTGGAACCGCTCGCCCGCGTCGGTCAGGGCGAGCCTGCGGGTGGTGCGGTGGATAAGCCGCACGCCCAGTCGCGCTTCCAGCCGCGCCAGCCGTTTCGACACCATCGCCGGTGAAATGAGCATCGCCCGTCCCGCCGCGGAAAGGCTGCCGGCTTCGACGACTCTGGCGAACAAGGCATAGTCCGGATCCATGGCGATCTTTTCCCTGGAGGAAAGAGTGATTGAACTCTTTTTAATCTTCTGCCCGAGTGACGCCACACCTATAATGGCGCGCCAAGCACCGCACGAAGGAAGCCGCAGTGTCGCTGACCATGCCGGAACCGGATCAGGCCACGCTGGCGCGCCGCAGCGAGATCGTAGCCGCGCTGCGCGCAATCGTGCCTGGCGAAGGGGTGATCGATCATCCCGACGGCCTGCGCCCCTATGAATCCGACGGCCTGACGGCCTATCGCCAGCCACCGATGGTCGTCGTGCTGCCGGAAACGACCGCGCAGGTATCCGCCATCCTGGCCTGGTGCCACGCCAATCGGGTGAAAGTGGTGCCGCGCGGTTCGGGGACATCCCTGTCGGGCGGCGCGCTACCGCTGGCCGATGGCGTGCTGCTGGGCCTCGGCAAGTTCAATCGCGTGCTCGACATCGATTATGCCGATCGCCTGGCGGTGGTTCAGCCGGGCGTGACCAACCTGGCCATCACCCGTGCCGTGGAAGAGCGCGGCTTTTATTATGCGCCCGATCCGTCGAGCCAGATCGCCTGTTCGATCGGCGGCAATGTGGCGGAAAATTCGGGCGGCGTGCACTGCCTCAAATACGGCCTCACCACCAATAATGTGCTGGGCTGCGAAATCGTCCTGATGGACGGGGAAGTGCTGCGGATCGGCGGGCGCCAGCTTGATCCGGCGGGGCTGGACCTGCTGGGCGTGATCGTCGGGTCCGAAGGGCTGCTGGGCGTCGTCACCGAAGTCACGGTCCGCATCCTGCCCAAGCCCGAAACGGCGCGCGCGCTGCTGATCGGCTTTGCCTCCGTCGAAGGCGCCGGACAATGCGTGGCCGACACGATCGCCGCCGGCATCATTCCGGCCGGCATGGAAATGATGGACCGCCCCGCGATCCATGCCGCCGAAGCCTTCGTCAACGCCGGCTACCCGCTCGATGTCGAAGCGCTGCTGATCGTCGAACTGGACGGTGTCGAAGCCGAATGCGCCCATCTGCTCGGCGAGATCGAACGGATCGCGTTCGCCAATGGCGCGGTATCGGTGCGCATATCGGCCAGCGAAGACGAACGGATCGCCTTTTGGGCAGGGCGCAAGGCCGCCTTTCCCGCCGTCGGCCGCCTGGCCCCCGATTATTATTGCATGGACGGCACGATCCCGCGTCGCCGCCTTCCGCACGTGCTGGAACGGATGGAAGACTTGTCCGCGCATTATGGCCTCGCCGTCGCCAATGTATTTCACGCGGGCGACGGCAATCTCCATCCGCTGATCCTGTATGACGCCAATGTGCCGGGCGAACTGGATCGCGCCGAGGCGTTCGGCAACGATATTCTGCGCTTGTGCGTCGCGGTCGGCGGCGTGCTGACCGGCGAACATGGCGTGGGCGTCGAAAAACGCGATCTGATGCCGGTGATGTTCAGCGAGACGGACCTCATGCAGCAGCAGCGCGTGAAATGCGCCTTCGATCCCGAACTGCTGCTCAACCCCGGCAAGATGTTCCCCCAGCTGCATCGCTGCGCGGAACTGGGCCGCATGCATGTGCATCGGGGACAGGTGCCCTTCCCCGATCTGCCCCGTTTCTGACGATGGACCAGCCGATGCTTCCCACGCGCGAGGACGAACTGGCCGATGCCATCGCGGACGCCACGCGCGATGGCGCACGCCTGGACATTGCCGGTGGCGGCAGCAAGCGCGATTTCGGCGCGCCCGCCGATGCCCGATCGCTGTCGATGCGCGGCTTTGCGGGGGTTATCGACTATGATCCGGCCGAACTGGTGCTGACGGCCGGGGCGGGAACCCCGCTGGCCGACGTGCAGGCGCTGGTCGCGGCGCAGGATCAGATGCTGGCCTTTGCGCCGTTCGACCATGGACCGATCTATGCAGCACCCGCCGGTTCGGCGACAATCGGCGGCGTGGTTGCCGCCGGCGTGGCCGGATCGCAGCGGGTTTCGCAAGGCGGCGCGCGCGATCATCTGCTCGGTTTCCGGGCGGTTTCGGGGCGTGGCGAGCCGTTCGTGGCCGGCGCGAAGGTGGTCAAGAATGTTACCGGCTATGATCTGCCCAAGCTCGCCGCCGGAAGCTGGGGCCGGTTGTTCGCGATGACGGAACTGACGCTCAAGGTGCTGCCGCGCCCGCGCGCCCAAGCCACGCGGATGATCGCCGGGCTGGACGATGCCGCAGCGGTGCGAGCGATGGCGGCCGCCATGGGATCGACGGCCGAAATCGCCGCGACCGCGCACATGCCGGCCGATCTGCGCGACGGCCGATCGATCACCGTCTTTCGCGTCCAGGGTTTCGGGCCATCGGTGGCGGCGCGCGCCGCGATGCTGGATGGGCTGCTGGCGCCGTTCGGCCGTGTCGAACCGATCGGCGACACGCAGGCCGACAGCCTGTGGGAGGAACTGCGGACACTGGCGCCACTGCCCGCCGATCAGACGCTCTGGAAAATCCATGTCGCGCCCGGCGCCTGCCTATCCGTCATCGCGGCCATCCGGCCGCTTGGCGGACAATGGCTGCTCGACTGGGCGGGCGGGCTGATCTGGATCGCCCTGGATGGCCACGGCGATATCGTGCGGGCGGCGGCCGACGCCGCCGGCGGACATGCGACGCTGGTACGCGCGCCGGCCGCGATCCGGGCCGCCATCCCCGCATTCCACCCGCAGCCTGCCGGTGTCGCCGCGCTGGAAGCCCGCGTCCGCCGCGCCTTCGACCCCGCCGGCATCTTCGAGACGGGACGGTTCTGAACCATGCAGACGAATTTCCCACCCGCCCTGCTGGCCGATCCGGCGATGGCCGCATCCGAAGCGGTGATCCGCAAATGTGTCCATTGCGGCTTCTGCACCGCCACATGCCCCACTTATGTGCTGCTGGGCGATGAACTGGATTCCCCGCGCGGCCGCATCTACCTGATGAAGGACATGCTCGAAAATGAGCGGGAGCCGACGGCGGAGGTGATCAAGCATATCGACCGCTGCCTGTCCTGCCTGTCGTGCATGACGACCTGCCCGTCGGGCGTGAATTATATGCACCTTGTCGATCATGCGCGGGCCTATATCGAGGAGCGCTACCGCAGGCCGTGGCGCGAACGGCTGATCCGCGCGCTGCTGGCCCATGTGCTGCCCTTTCCCGGGCGGTTCCGGCTCGCCCTGCGGCTGGCGCGGCTGGCGAAGCCCGCGACACCGCTGTTCGACCGCTGGACATCGCTGAAACCACTGGCGGCCATGCTGGCGCTGACGCCGGCCCATGCCCTGCCGCGATCGGCCGCCAAAGCGTCGCCCGCCCGCACGCCCCGCGGCCGGGTGGCATTGCTGCGCGGATGCGCCGAACCCGTCTTGCGCCCCGAGATCGGCGAAGCCGCCGTGCGCGTTCTCAACCGCGCCGGTTTCGACGTCCTGTTCGCACGTGGCGAAGCCTGTTGCGGCGCACTCGTGCACCATATGGGCCGGGAAGCCGCCAGCCTGGAAGCCGCGCGCCGCAACATCGACGCCTATATGCGCGAGATCGACGATGGCGGGCTGGACGCCATCGTCATCACCGCTTCGGGGTGCGGCACGACCATCAAGGATTATGGCTTCATGCTGCGCAACGATCCGGCCTATGCCGACAAGGCAGCCCGCATTTCGGCCTTGGCGAAGGATATCAGCGAACTTCTGGCCGATAGCGAACCACCGGCCGGCAATGGCCGCGGGCTGACCGTCGCGTACCACGCAGCCTGCTCGCTGCAGCATGGCCAGAAGGTGACCGACGCGCCGCGCCGCTTGCTCGAAAGCGTCGGCTACACGGTGCGCACACCGAAGGAAGCGCATCTGTGCTGCGGATCCGCCGGCACCTACAATATCCTGCAACCGGATATTGCCGGCCAGCTTGGCGACCGCAAGGCAGCGAACCTTGCCCGGCTGGACGCCGACCTGATCGCCACCGGCAATATCGGCTGCGCGGTCCAGATCGGCCAGCGCGCGGCAACCCCCGTCGTCCATACCATTGAACTCATCGACTGGGCGACCGGCGGCCCGTGCCCCCGTGCGCTCACCCCATTTCACGAAAGGAAATCCGCTTGACCCGGATCACGCTCGACCAGGCCAACAGCATCATCGCCGCCAGCTTTGCCAAGGGCAGCGAACTGGGCCTGAAACCGCTCAGCACCGTCGTGCTCGATGCCGGCGGCCACCTGATCGCCTTCCAGCGCCAGGACGGCGCATCGACCCTGCGGCCGCAGATCGCCTGCGCCAAGGCGGGCGGGGCGCTTGGCCTTGGTATTTCGTCGCGCAAGATCGGCGACATGGCGGCGGAGCGACCGACATTCATCGCGTCACTCGGACCGGTGGCCCCCCATGGCGTGGTGCCGGCGGCCGGCGGCGTCATCGTGGTCGATGAAAGCGGTGCGCCGATCGGGGCCGTCGGCATCACGGGTGATACGTCCGACAATGACGAAGCCTGCGCGCTGGCGGGGATCGCCGCCGCCGGCCTCAAACCGCAAGCGTGAGAAACGACATGGACGCCAACAACTACACCGATCGGGCAGGCCTGAAGGTCGCCGCTTCGCTGGCCGCCTTCATCGAAGAGCAGGCCCTGCCCGGCACGGGCATCGACCCCGCCGGGCTGTGGCAGGGCGTTGCAGACATTTTCGCGCGCTTCACCCCCGAAAACCGCGCGCTGCTGGCCACCCGCGATGCGATGCAGGAACGGATCGACCAGCGATACCAGGCCGGCGCCCCGGTGGACGAAGCCTGGCTGCGCGAGATCGGCTATCTTGTCGATGAACCGCAGCCCTTTGCGATCACGTCCACCGGCGTGGATGATGAAGTGGCCCGCCTTGCCGGGCCGCAGCTCGTCGTTCCCATCCTCAACGCCCGTTTCCTGCTCAACGCGGCCAATGCGCGGTGGGGCAGCCTGTACGACGCGCTTTATGGCACCGATGCGATCCCCGGATCGCCCGCCGGCAAGGGGTATGATCCGGCGCGCGGATCGCAGGTGATCGCCTGGGCCAAGGCCTTTCTCGACCGGGCGGCGCCGCTGGCCCAAGGTTCGTGGACGGACTGGCGCGGTGGTGATCCGGCGCTCGCCGATCCCGCCCAGCTGGCCGGCCGGGCGGGCGACAACCTGCTGCTGCGCCACCATGGCCTGCACATCGAACTGGTGATCGACCGCGCCCACCCGATCGGCCGCGACGATCCGGCGGGTCTGGCCGATATCATCCTTGAATCCGCGCTGACGACGATCTGCGATCTTGAGGATTCGGTGGCGGCGGTCGACGCCGAAGACAAGGTTGCGGCCTATGCCAACTGGCTGGGCCTGATGCGCGGCGATCTCAGCGCGCAATTCGAGAAGAATGGCCGCGTCATGACCCGCGCGCTCGACGCCGACCGGCGCTATGCCGCGCCCGATGGATCGGACCTCGTGCTGCCGGGGCGCAGCCTGCTGTTCGTCCGCAATGTCGGCCACCTGATGACGACGCCGGCCATCCGCCTGCCCGACGGCGCGGAAGCCCCCGAAGGCATACTCGACGCGATCGTGACGAGCCTGGCCGCGATACACGACCTGAAACGACTGGGCGGCACAACCAACAGCCGGACCGGATCGATCTATATCGTCAAGCCCAAGATGCACGGCCCCGACGAAGCCGCCTTCACGGATCGGCTGTTCGACGCGGTGGAAGATCTGCTGGGCCTCGCCCGGAACACGATCAAAGTGGGCGTGATGGACGAGGAGCGGCGAACCTCCGCCAATCTCGCCGCCTGCATCCATGCGGTGCGCAACCGGATCGTCTTCATCAATACCGGCTTCCTCGACCGGACCGGTGACGAGATTCACACGGCGATGCGCGCCGGCCCGATGGTCCGCAAGGCAGAGATGAAGAATGCCGACTGGATCAAGGCCTATGAAGACCGCAACGTGCAGATCGGCCTTGCCTGCGGCCTCAGCGGCAAGGCGCAGATCGGCAAGGGGATGTGGGCCATGCCCGATCGGATGGCCGACATGCTGGACCAGAAGATCGCCCACCCGCGCACCGGCGCGAACACCGCATGGGTGCCATCTCCCACCGCAGCGACGCTGCACGCCACCCATTATCACGATGTCGACGTGTTCGCCCGCCAGGCGGAACGCGCAGCCGAACCCGTCGCCCCGCTCGCCCGCCTCCTCACCGTCCCCGTCGCTGCCGGCCGCAACTGGAACCCGGCCGAAATCGCCGAGGAACTCGATAATAATGCGCAAGGCATACTCGGCTATGTCGTGCGCTGGGTGGATCAGGGCGTGGGCTGCTCGAAGGTGCCCGATATTCACGATATCGGCCTGATGGAGGATCGCGCCACGCTGCGGATCAGTTCGCAGCACATGGCCAACTGGCTGCTCCATGGCGTGGCCACCGCCGCCGATGTGGACGCAGCCCTTAGCCGCATGGCCGCCAAGGTCGACCGCCAGAATGCCAGCGATCCGCTATACCGGCCGATGGCGGGCCATGAAGACGGGAATATCGCCTATCAGGCGGCGCGTTCGCTGGTGTTCGAAGGCGTTTGCCAGCCAAGCGGCTATACCGAACCTTTGCTGCATCGGTTCCGCGCGCGCGCGAAGGCCGCCGTGGCGGCGTAAGCGACAGCGGATACCGGCCCGAGACAAACTGCCGGCGGGAGGGGGCTTGCCCGTTCAAGGGGGCAAGCACCTTCCGCCTGCGCAGCATTTACCTTTCATCCACCCGCTAGCGGCAAGATGGCGGGATGAAACGCCGCCAGCCCCACCCCAGATCGATCCACCGCATGGGCATTGCGATATCAGGGCTGGCCTGCGGCATGGCGTGCGCATGGCTGATATCCATGGCCGCAACGCCCCCGGCGGCCATCGCCAAAATGGCTGCGGGCGCGGCGATTTAGCCCGTAAAATGGCGGGATTGCCAAACCCGTAACGGTCCCTATTCTCCCACCCAGCGTGAAGAGGCGGCACGGACGCACAAGAACGCCGGCCCGAACTTTGCGCCCCAACAGGGGAAGGAGATCGGATGCCTATCGTTTATCTGGCAATAGCCTGTGGCGTGATCGCCATATTATACGGTTTGCTTACCAGTCGACAGGTGCTCGCCGCGTCAGCGGGCAACGAAAAGATGCAGGATATCGCCGCCGCCATCCAGGAAGGCGCGCAAGCCTATCTTGGCCGGCAATATCGCACCATCGCCGTCGTCGGCGTGGCGGTGGCGGCACTGGTCGCCTATTTCCTGGGGGCGATTTCCGCCGTCGGTTTCGCGATCGGCGCGGTCCTGTCCGGCGTCACCGGCTATATCGGCATGAACATTTCGGTGCGCGCGAACGTCCGCACCGCCGAAGCCGCGCGTACCAGCCTGCAAGGCGGGTTGACCCTCGCTTTCCGCTCCGGCGCGGTGACGGGGATGCTGGTGGCGGGCCTCGGCCTGCTCGCGATCGCGATCTTCTTCTGGTACCTGACGGGCCCGGGCGGCATGGCGCTCGACATTCCCGAACAGAAGCGCGTCGTCGTCGATGCGCTGGTCGCGCTGGCGTTCGGGGCATCTTTGATCTCGATCTTCGCGCGTCTGGGCGGCGGCATCTTCACCAAGGCGGCGGACGTGGGCGCGGACCTTGTCGGCAAGGTCGAAGCCGGCATTCCCGAGGATGACCCCCGCAACCCGGCCGTGATCGCCGACAATGTGGGCGACAATGTCGGCGATTGCGCGGGCATGGCCGCCGATCTGTTCGAAACCTATGTGGTGACACTGGGCGTGACGATGGTGTCGATCGCGCTGCTCGTCACCGCGCCCGTCGCCGAACTGGGGGCGCTGATGGCGCTGCCGCTGGCGATCGGCGGCGTGTGCATCATCACCTCGATCATCGGCACCTATATGGTGCGGCTGGGCGCCAGCCAGTCGATCATGGGGGCTTTGTACAAGGGCTTCCTGACGTCGGCGATCCTGGCGGTGCCGGCCTTCTGGTTCGTCACCGATTGGGCGCTGGGCGGCTTTGGCGGATTGGGGGCGCGTTTCTCGATCACCGATTTCGCAGGCAACCCGGTCAATTTCAGCGGGATGGACCTGTTCTGGTGCATGATCGCCGGCCTGATCGTGACCGGCGCGATCGTGTGGATCACCGAATATTATACCGGCACCCATTTCCGCCCGGTCAAATCCATCGCCAAGGCATCGGAAACCGGCCACGGCACCAACGTCATCCAGGGACTGGCGATCAGCCTGGAATCAACGGCGCTGCCGACCCTGGTGATCGTCGTCGCGGTGATCTTCGCCTACCAGATGGCGGGCATCCTCGGCCTCGCCTTTGGTGCAACCGCGATGCTGGCGCTCGCCGGCATGGTCGTGGCACTCGATGCCTATGGCCCTGTCACCGACAATGCCGGCGGCATCGCCGAAATGGCCGGACTGGACGATAGCGTGCGCACCCGCACCGACGCGCTGGATGCGGTGGGCAACACCACCAAGGCCGTCACCAAGGGCTATGCCATCGGATCAGCGGGCCTCGCCGCCCTCGTGCTGTTCGGGGCTTACACCACCGATCTCGGGATCTTCTTTCCCGAACTTGCGGTGAACTTCTCGCTCGGCAACCCCTATGTTATCGTCGGGCTCCTGCTGGGCGCGCTGCTGCCCTATCTGTTCGGTGCGTTCGGCATGACCGCCGTCGGCCGGGCGGCGGGGGCCGTGGTCGAAGAGGTGCGCGCCCAGTTCCGCGACAATCCGGGGATCATGGCGGGCACCAGCCGGCCAAATTATGCCCGGACAGTGGATCTCGTCACCAAGGCGGCGATCCGCGAGATGATCATCCCGTCGCTGCTGCCGGTGCTGACGCCGATCATCGTCTATTTCGCGATCACCGCGGTCGCGGGGCAGGCGCAGGGCTTTGCGGCGCTGGGCGCGTTGCTGCTCGGCGTGATCGTGTCGGGGCTGTTCGTCGCCATTTCGATGACGTCGGGCGGCGGCGCGTGGGACAATGCCAAGAAATATATCGAAGACGGCCATCATGGCGGCAAGGGCAGCGACGCCCACAAGGCCGCGGTGACGGGCGATACCGTCGGCGATCCCTATAAGGACACCGCCGGACCGGCGGTGAACCCGATGATCAAGATCACCAACATCGTGGCGCTGCTGCTGCTCGCGGCCCTCGCCCACGCCGGCTGATCACCAGCCGGGCACAGGCCCCGCCCGATCGGCTTCGGGCGGGGCCATTTTTTGATGACAAACAATGTGTTACAATCCCATTTTGGGATTCATGAAATTATATCCTTGTTGATCAAGGACATGAACACGCCCATCGACCCCATGGACCCGCGCCTGCATCCTTGACGTCACGTTAACCGAATGAGATTTTCTGGCCGGGCTGCGATCGCGATCGCGTAATAAGTTCATCGGGGGATGGTTCATGCGTAAAATTCTGCTGGCCGCGGCTGCGTTTGCGGCTTTTTCGGCACCCGCCCACGCCGTCACGGTGTTCAGCGACACATTCGACGGGGAAGCCGGCGGCACGACGGTGACGAACTATACCAATTTCGCCAAGTGGGACGTCGCCGCCGGATCGGTCGATCTGCTGCGCGATCCCAACCAGTTCGGCATCACCTGTTCGGGCGGTACGGGATCGTGCGTCGATCTCAACGGTTCCAGCGGCCAGCCGGGCCTGATCGTCACCAAGCAATCATTCGACTATACTGCGGGTGACGTGATCACCGTGAGCTTCGACCTGAGCGGCAGCCAGCGCAGCGCCACCCATGGGCTGGTTCTGGGCATCGCGTTCGACAATGGTTTCGCGTTTGAATCGGACCCGTTCGACCTTGGCGCCGATGAACCCTTCGGGTCGTTCGCTTCGGCGTTCAGCGAAGATTATACCGGCCAGTTCCAGCTCTATTTCTACGGCACGCCGTTTCCGGATGATCCCAGCAACATCGGCGTCATCCTCGACAATGTTTCGATCGACGTCGCCGCCGTGCCCGAACCGGCATCGTGGGCGATGATGATCGCCGGGTTCGGCCTGGTCGGCGGCGCCCTGCGCACCCGCCGGCGCGAAACGCTGGCGGCAGCCTGATCGATCGCAGCCGCCCGATCGGCGGCTGGATGATACCGACCGGCCAAGACCGGCGCTGAATGGGATAACGGCCCGCCTGGCATATAGCCGGCGGGCCGTTTCATATTCCTCGTCTGTCGATGAACGCCGCCCTCAACGATCGAGCGCGTTGATCCGATCGTGCACCGCAGCTTCGACGTCCTCACGCGGGAGGCCGGCGGGCAAGGGTTCGTGAAAGCGGAAGGTGATCGTCCCCGCACGGCGCAAAAAGCTGCCACGCGGGCACAGCCGGCCGCTATCGATCGCCACCGCGACAACCGGCAAGCCAAGCGCCTTGTACAGCCCGGCAAAGCCCGCGCGCAGCGGCGGCTGTTCCCCCACCGGGGTCCGCGTGCCTTCGGGAAAGATCACGATCGGGCGATCCTGTGCGATCACCGCCCGGGCAGCACGCAGCATCGTCCGCAACGCGGAGGCGGACCCTGCCCGATCAACCGGGATCGCCCCGTACATCGTCGCCACCCGGCCCCACCCCGGAATATCCGCCAGTTCACG
This sequence comes from Sphingomonas sp. KC8, assembly GCF_002151445.1. Classification (GTDB taxonomy): domain Bacteria; phylum Pseudomonadota; class Alphaproteobacteria; order Sphingomonadales; family Sphingomonadaceae; genus Sphingomonas_E. The sequence goes on along the minus strand of NZ_CP016306.1, from coordinate 3,388,095 downwards.
TTTCACCACCATCGCCGGCCGATCGAGCAGCACCAGAAGTTCCAGCGTTTCGTACATCGACTGGTGCTTTGCGGCGACCAGCGCGACACCCCGCGGCACCGGCCCTTCGACCCGGCTGTGGATATTGAGCAGCACCCGGCAACACCAGCCATGAAACCGCGCCCAGCCCACCGCATAATTCTGGAACGCCAGCGGCCCGCGCAGGGATACGGGAAAGGCGAAGAGAACCGCGAACACGGTGCCCGGATAAAAAACCAGCGCGAACAATATCGAACGAAGAAGGGTCACGCCGATCAAATCCCCAATGGTGCGGCCAGCCGGCGCAGCAGATATTTGTGATATTCTTCGAACAATGCCCCCAAACCCGGTTCGCTGACCACCGAATCCGCCAGGATGGTGACGCCGGGGGGCAGTTCACGCGACAATTCGAACCGGGCGCGCCGCATGTGCCAGTCCGTCGTCACCAGCCGTACCGATTTATAGCCATGACGATCAACCCAAGCGGCCGTTTCCTGGGCATTGGACCGGGTATCGACCGCATCATTGCCCAGATCGACGCAGCAATCGACCAATTTGCCGGACACGCCATAAACCGCCGCCAGTTCCCGCGGGCGCACACGGCGATCGGTGCCGGAAACAAGCAAGCGCCTGGCCTTGCCCTTTTCCAGCAGCACAAGCCCGCGCTGCACCCGGCCCGGGCCGCCCGTGAGCACGACGATGCCGTCGGTGACGCGATCGTCCGCCGGACCGGGAATCGCGATCGCAAACCACGCGAAACCGAGCATCCAGACGAGCAACCCCGCCGCGAACAGACGGGCGATCATAGCATGCGCCTCAATGCGGCAACCACCGTCCAGCGCGCGGCCAGCATCGCCACGATCATCCCCGCCAGCGGCAGGGCGGCCAGCGCCGCCCACGCCCATGGCGATAATTGAAAGGCGCCCATCAGTTCGGATCCCAGCGCGGCAAGCCGCGCACCGACGATGATCACCACAGCACCCGCACCGGCCAGCCCGAGCAGACCGCCAGCCAGCGCATCAACCGCGATCCGCCGCTGAAACAATCGGGCGATCTGAATATCGGTCGCTCCCAACAGGTGCATCACATCAATCGTCGGCCGATGCGTATTGAGCGCGCCGCGCGCCGTAAGCACGACGATCGCAGCCGTAGCCCCGGCCATCAGCAACACCACCGCTATCGCAAGCCATTTCAGCGCGCCAATCAAACCCGCCAGCGGCGCCAGCGCCCGCGCATGATCGTCGATCCGGGCCGCCGGCGCCGCGCGGCGCAACGCCGCAGCCAGCGCATCCACCCGTTGGCCGGGGTGCAGGCCGATATCGATCAGCACCGGCACGGGCAGTTCCGCATCCACCGCACCGCCACCCAGCCAGGGCTCCAGCAACACCTGCATTTCGGCATCCGACACCCGATGCACGGTCGCAACCGCCGGATGCTTTGCCAGCAGCGTGAGCACAGCCTTCGCCTGCGCCTCGCGCAGATCGGCATTCGCCTCGACAATCTGGATCGTCGCGCGATCGGCCAGATCGCCGCCCAGCGCGCGCGCCGCCTGCGCCAGCGCCAGCCCGCCCGCCGCCGCCAGCACCATCAGGAACATCATGATCGCGATCACCCACGGCATCGGCCCGGCCAGCCGCGTATCCGGCAGCAAGCGACTATCGGCGAAGGCCAGGCGCATCGGCAGCCTCATGCCGGCCGCGCCGGCGGATGGCGCAACGCACCGGTCGGATCGCTCAGCCGCCCGCGATCGAGCCGCATCATCTGGGCATGCCCAACCCGGCCGATCAGATTGATGTCGTGCGTGGCCACCACAATCGTCGTGCCCAGCTTGTTGAGCGCATCGAACAGATGGATCAGCCGCGCCGCCATGTCGGGATCGACATTGCCGGTCGGTTCATCGGCAACCAGCACTTCCGGCCGGCCGATCACCGCGCGCGCGATCGCCACGCGCTGCTGTTCCCCGCCCGAAAGCGTGGCAGGCCGCGCCGACGCGCGGTTGGCCAACCCCACCCAGGCGAGCATTTCGCGGACCGGCCCGTCCAGTTCGCGTTCCGGCACCCCTGCCACCCGCAGCGGCAGCGCCACATTGTCGTAAGCCGACAGATAGGGAACAAGGCGGAAATCCTGAAACACCACGCCGATGCGCCGGCGGAAACCCGGCATCCGCGATCGCGGCAGGGTGACGATATCTTCGCCGAACAGGTGGATCAGCCCGCGGCTGGGGCGCTGGGCAAGGTAGAGCAGGCGCAGCAGCGATGTCTTGCCAGCACCCGATGGCCCGGTGAGAAAATAAAAGGCGCCCGCCGCCAGTGTGAAGCTGATGTCCGAAAGCGTTTCCGCGCCCGTTCCATAGCGCAGACCGACATTATCGAACTGGACGATTCCGCCCATGCCGCGCCTTGCCCGCCCTTCTGTTCATGCTGTTGCCCCGATGCCGTCCATGGCACGGCCGGGGCGGAAAGGTAAAGGCGATCGGCACGCGCAGTGCAAATCAGGCCTTTCAGGCAGCTTCGGCGACAATCCCGCCAGCGGCATCGAGCAGGCGGCGTTCAAGCGCCTTCAGCCGCGTTGCCCCGGTTACCTTGTCCCCGGTGAGATCGGTCACGTAGAAAACGTCCACCGCGCGTTCGCCATAGGTGGCGATGTGCGCCGAATGGATCGTCACCTTGGACTGGAACAGGGCGTGGGCCAGCGCATTGAGCAACGCCGGCCGATCGCGCGCGTTGATTTCCACCACGGTGTAGCGGTTGGAGGCGCGGTTATCGATCAGGACGACCGGTTCGATCGCAAACGCTTCGGCCCGCACGCGCGGCAGGGGCTTCGCGGCCAGCCGGTCGGCGAGCCGCGCGCGATTGGCCAGCGCATCCTCGATCGCGATTTCCAGACGTTTCAACCGATCCGCTTCGTCGAACGGCCGGCCAAACGGATCCTGCACCAGAATATTGTCGACGGCCAGGCCATCGCGCGTGGTGTGGATCCGCGCATCGATGATGCTGCCACCGGCCAGGTGGATCGCGCCCGCGATCCGGTAGAACAGCCCCGGATGATCCGCGGTGTAGATCGTCACCAGGGTCGCGCCGCGCTCCGGATCGGCGTCCGCCGCAATCGCCAGCGGCTTGCCCGCCGCATCGGCAGCCGCGATCAGCCGGGCGTTGCGTTCGATCACGTCAATCTGTTCCGCAACCCAATAGGCTTCGGGCAGGCGCCGGACGAGTTCGCCTAACGCATCCTCGGGCCAATCGAGCCGGCTCTTCAGCGCCGCCTGCTTGGCCTGAACGCGTTCCTTGCGGCCGCGCTGCTTGTGGCCAAGCCGCAGCACTTCTTCGGCGGCTTCATACAGATCGGACAGGAGCTGGCGTTTCCAGCTGTTCCAGACACCGGGGCCGACCGCGCGAATATCAACCACCGTCAGCACCAGCAGCAGGCGCAGGCGTTCGGGGCTTTGCACCGCTTCGACGAAATCGAGGATCGTCTTGAAATCCGCAAGGTCGCGCTTGAAGGCGGTGGCCGACATCAGGAGGTGCCAGCGCACGAGCCAGGCCACCAGTTCGGTTTCCGCCGCCGTCAGCCCCAGCCGCGGGCACAGCTTGCGCGCGACTTCGGCGCCCAGTTCGCTGTGATCCCCACCCCGCCCCTTGGCGATATCGTGCAGCAGGACCGCCGCATACAAAGCCCGTCGGGAAACAAGCTGGCGCATGATGACGCTGGCCAGCGGGTGATCGTCGCTCAGTTCGCCCTTTTCGATCCGCGACAGCAAACCGATCGCCTGGATGGTGTGCTCGTCCACCGTGAAATGGTGGTACATGTCGAACTGCATCTGGGCCACGACGCGGCCAAAATCGGGCACGAACCGGCCGAACACACCGGCTTCGTTCATCCAGCGCAGCACCGTTTCGGGATCGCGCCGGCTGGTCAGTACATCCATGAAATAGGCGTTGGCGCGGGGATCCTGACGGACGCTGTTGTCGATCAGCCGCGCATCGCGCCCCGCCTGGCGCATGGCCGACGGATGAATTTCCAGTTCATGGCGATCGGCCAGCGCGAACATCTGGAGCAAGCGCACCGGATCCTGCGCGAAGAAATCATCCGACGGCGTCGACAAACGGCCGCGATCAAAGGCGAACCCTTCCAGCTTGCGCGGTTTGCGCCGCAGGCGGGGCAAGGCGAAGCGCCGCCCGCGCGAGGCAAATTCTTCATCGAGATGGGCGAGGAACACGCCGGTGAGATCGCCGACCTGCTTGGCCGTCAGAAAATAATGCTGCATGAAGCGTTCGACCGCCGAACGGCCGGGACGATCAGCATAGCGCATCCGCCGTGCGATATCCGGCTGGACATCGAAGGTCAGCCGTTCTTCCGCGCGATTGGTGAGGATGTGGAGGTGGCAGCGCACCGCCCACAGGAAGTTTTCGGCCTTCTGAAACTGCTGAAGCTCGGCCGGGGTCAACAGCCCCTTGTCGACCAGTTCGGGCACCGACCGGACCTGATTCACATATTTGCCGATCCAGAACAATGTATGCAGATCGCGCAGGCCGCCTTTGCCTTCCTTCAGGTTGGGTTCGACCACATAGCGGCTGTCGCCCATGCGGCGATGGCGATCGTCCCGTTCGGCCAGCTTTTCCGCAACGAAGGTGCGCGCGGTGCCGGCAACCACTTCCTGATCGAACCGGCGGCTGGCCTCATCATAGAGCGCCTCGTCCCCCCAGACGAAACGCCCCTCCAAAAGCGCGGTGCGGATGGTGAGATCGCTCTTGGCCATGCGGATCATGTCATCGAGCGAACGGCTGCTGTGGCCGACCTTCAGCCCCAGATCCCACAGCTGATAGAGCATGGACTCGATGACCTGCTCGGCCCAGCTCGTCTGCTTCCATGGGGTCAGGAAGGCGATGTCGACATCCGAATGGAGCGCCATTTCGGCCCGCCCATACCCCCCGACCGCCATCAATGTCAGCCGTTCGCCCGCAGTGGGATTATTGAGCGGGTAGAGCCGGCGGACGGTGAAATCGTAAATCAGCCGGATGATCTGATCGGTCAGAAACGCATAAGCGGTGGCCGCATCCGCCCCGCGCATGGGCGCGGCCGCAAGGCGGCTGGCAATTTCGATCCGCCCGGCTTCCAGCGCCCGCTTGAGCAGCGGCGTCGCCAGCCGGCGCAGCGCGGCGGCATCCGTGCCGTCCAGATCGTCCAGCGTACCGGTCAGCAGGCGCCGATCGATGATCGCGCGACGATTGGCAATGGATTCGAGACGCGTCACCATGGATGCCGCCGTAGAAGAGTTAGCGCCTGACGCAAGGGCATCGCGCCTTATTCGGCCGGAACCGCCAACCCCGTCCACCGGGCGGCGAACGCCCAGAGATCGGCATATTCCGCGATCACCTTGTCGGTCGGCTTGCCCGATCCGTGGCCCGCGCGCGTTTCGATGCGGATCAAATGCGGCTTGTCACCGATCGCGGCGGCCTGGAGCGCCGCGACATATTTGAAGCTGTGACCGGGCACCACGCGATCGTCGGTATCGGCGGTCGTCACCAGGATCGCCGGATACATCTGGCCGCGCCGGATATTGTGATAGGGCGAATAGGCCCGCAACACCCGAAAATCATCTTCCTTGTTCGGATAGCCATAGTCATCGACCCAGTAGCGGCCGGCGGTAAAGCGATCGAACCGCAGCATATCCATCACGCCCACCGCGGGCAGCGCGGCCGCGAACAGATCGGGCCGCTGGTTGGTGACGGCGCCGACCAGCAGGCCACCGTTGGACCGGCCCATGATCGCCAGCCGGCCTTTGGCGCTGATCCCTTCGCGGATCAGATATTCCCCGGCGGCGATGAAATCATCGAACACATTCTGCTTGTTGGCCAGCCGCCCGCCGTCGTGCCATGCCTTGCCATATTCCCCGCCGCCACGAATGTTGGCGAGGGCATAGACCCCGCCCATTTCCATCCATGCCAGATTGGCCGGGCTGAACGCCGGCCGCGACGAGACGTTGAACCCGCCATAAGCGTAAAGCAGCGTCGGCTGGCCGCCTTTGATATCCAGCCCCTTCTTGTGGACGACGAACAGCGGCACGCGGGTGCCATCCTTCGACGCATAGAAACGCTGTTCGACGACATAATCCGCCGGATCGAAGGCGACCCTGGGGATCGCGAACGGCGTCACCTTCGCGGTCGCCGCATCATAGCGATAGATCGCCGTCGGCACGTTGAAACTGGTGAAGGCGAAGAAGGTTTCCGGATCGGCCGCGTCCCCGCCAAACCCGATCGCCGTGCCGATCCCCGGCAGTTCGACCCGTCCCGCCGGCTGCCCGTCCAGCGTGAAAATGCGGACTTCCGTGCGCGCGTCGACCAGATTGGTGACGATCAGCTTACCGCCGACAACCGCCGCGCTATCGATCGTCGCCTTGCTTTCGGGGACGATTTCGCTGGGGGCGCCGCCACCGGCATCAAGCGCGACGATGCGCTGCAAGGGGGCGTCCTTGTTCGTCAGGAACAACAGTGTATCGCCACGGCTGCCGACCAGCGTCCAATTATGTTCCAGTCCCTTGACCAGCGTGATCGGCGCCGCATCGGCCACACGCAGATCGATCAGCGTGATTTCATAGCGATCGTCAGTGCCCTGCGCCGATGTGATGACAAGCCATGCGCCATCGTCGGTCACCGCCGCACTGTGGCCCAGCAATGGGCGATCGGGCGTCGCATAGACCAGCCGATCGGCGGATTGCGGGGTGCCGAGGCGGTGGAAATAAACCTGCTGATTCTCGTTGAGCGCCTGAAACGCCTCGCCCGCTTTCGGTTCGGCAAAGCGCGAATAATATAGCCCGCTGCCGTCCCTGGCCCAGGCGAGATTGGAAAATTTCACCCATTTCAGCTCATCGCCGGTGGGCTGGCCGCTGGCGACATCGAGGATACGGACCGTACGCCAGTCGCTGCCGCCATCCTGCACCGCATAAGCCAGCCTTGCGCCATCCTTCGACGGCGTCCATTCGGCCAGCGCGGTCGCGCCATCCTTCGCCCACCCGTTGGGATCGATCAGCGCACGCTGCGCCCCGGCAAGACCATCGCGGACATAAAGGATCGACTGGTTCTGCAGGCCATCATTGCGGGTATAGAAATACCGGCTACCTGCCTTTTCGGGCACGCCATAGCGTTCGTAATTCCACAGATGCGTCAACCGCGCCTTGATCGCTGCGCGGCCAGGCAAGGTGGCAAGATAGGCATCGGTAAGCTGGTTCTGCTGACCGACCCATTTCGCCACCCTGGGATCGGTGCGGACGTCATTTTCGAGCCAGCGATAGGGATCGGCCACGGTTTCGCCGAATTGCGTGTCCTGAACGGCCTCGCGCTCGGTGACCGGATAGGTGATCGGTGCGGCAATGGCGGGGGTTGTGGTGGCAGACAGCAGCATCGCGGCGACAATCGTCTTCATAAACGGCCTCAAGCCTTCCGGACACAAAGCAAAGGCCGGAGACTAACGTCCCCGGCCTTGCATTCAACCCCGAGAGGCAGCCTGAAAATCAGGCGGCTTCGTCGAAATCGTCTTCGGACTGGACCGGACCGGAATCCTGGCCCTTGGCCGACACGTCACGATCGACGAATTCGATGATCGCCATCGAAGCCGCGTCCGACGCACGGATGCCGGCCTTGACGATGCGGATGTAACCGCCGTTGCGATCCTTGTAGCGTTCGGCCAGCACGTCGAACAGCTTCTTGAGCTGCGTGTCATCGAGCAGGCGCGCATGCGCCAGACGACGGTTGGCCAGGCCACCCTTCTTGCCGAGCGTCACCAGCTTTTCGACGTACGGGCGAAGTTCCTTCGCCTTGGCGAGCGTGGTGGTGATCTGTTCATGCTTGATCAGGGCTGCCGACATGTTGCGGAACAGCGCGGTACGATGCGACGAGGTCCGCTGAAGCTTACGACCGCCTACGCGATGGCGCATGATTAAGTCCTTCCTGTTTGTTCCGAAGCCGTTTCAGGTACTTCGGACCACGCCCCCTTTGAGAACCGGCGGGAGCGCAAAGCCGGATGAAACTGCCTTCCGGGCGAACCCGGAAGGCGAGGATCAAAATTCCTGTTCGAGCTTCTTGGCCATTTCCTCGATATTCTCAGGCGGCCAGCCGGGGATTTCCATACCCAGGCGCAGCCCCATCGAAGCGAGGACTTCCTTGATCTCGTTGAGCGACTTGCGGCCGAAATTCGGCGTGCGCAGCATCTCCGCTTCGGTCTTCTGCACGAGATCGCCGATGTAGATGATGTTGTCGTTCTTGAGGCAGTTGGCCGAACGGACGGACAGTTCCAGCTCGTCCACCTTCTTGAGAAGGTAGCGGTTGAGCTGGTTGGCATTCTGTTCGGGTTCGCCACCGGCGGACGGGGCAGCCGGAACACCCGCGGACGGCGCGGCCTGCACCAGCGCGTCTTCGAAGTGGACGAACAGCTGAAGCTGGTCCTGCAGGATGCGCGCGGCATAAGCCAGCCCGTCTTCCGGCGTGACCGTGCCATCGGTTTCGATGGTCAGCGTCAGCTTGTCATAATCGAGTTCCTGGCCGACGCGGGTGTTTTCCACCTTGTACGCCACCTGACGAACCGGCGAATACAGCGCATCGACCGGGATCAGGCCGATCGGCGCATCCGCCGGACGGTTCGAAGCCGCCGGGACATAGCCCTTACCGACATCGGCGGTCAGCTCCATGTTGAGCGTCGCGCCTTCATCGAGATGGCAGATCACCAGATCGGGGTTCATCACTTCGATGTCGCCGGTCGTGGCGATATCGCCCGCCGTCACTTCGGCCGGGCCGGTGACGGAAAGCTGAAGGCGCTTGGCCCCTTCGCCCTGCATGCGCAGCGCAAGCTGCTTCACGTTGAGCACGATGTCCGTCACGTCCTCGCGCACACCGGCGAGGCTCGAAAACTCATGCAGCACATTCTCGATCTTGATCGAGGTAACGGCAGCACCCTGCAACGAAGAAAGGAGCACACGACGCAGCGAGTTACCCAGCGTCAGGCCGAAGCCGCGTTCCAGCGGCTCGGCGACGAATGTCGCCTTGCGCTTGCTGTCGCCACCCGCCTTCTTTTCGAGGCCCTGCGGCTTCTTCAATTCCTGCCAGTTCTTTGCGTTGACAGCCATGGACTTCCCCTTGGGGGTTGGACCACCGCGCGTCCGCGGCAGCCGGAAAACTCGGGGCGGAGGCCATCAAGACCCCCGCCAAGCACAATCAGACGCGGCGACGCTTGGAAGGCCGCACGCCGTTGTGCGGGATCGGCGTCACGTCGCGGATCGAAGTGATATGGAAACCGACCGCCTGCAGCGCACGAAGCGCCGATTCACGGCCCGAACCGGGACCCTTGACTTCGACTTCGAGGGTGCGGACGCCATGTTCCGCCGCCTTCTTGCCAGCGTCTTCGGCGGCGACCTGCGCGGCGTAAGGCGTCGACTTGCGGCTGCCCTTGAAGCCCATCATGCCTGCCGACGACCAGGCAATCGCATTGCCCTGTGCATCGGTGATGGTGATCATGGTGTTGTTGAAGCTGGCGTTCACATGGGCGACGCCGGCGGTGATGTTCTTGCGTTCGCGACGGCGAAGACGCTGCGGTTCACGTGCCATGGATGAATCCTGACCTTAAATCTTGCGTGGCGCCGGGGTGCCCGCCAGACCATGCCCATATCGGGCGCTGTCCAGCGGAAGCCTGCCTCCGGCGGAGTAATTCGTCCGGGACGAATTACTTCTTCTTGCCGGCGATCGGCTTGGCCTTGCCCTTGCGGGTGCGCGCATTGGTGTGCGTGCGCTGACCACGGACCGGAAGGCCCTTGCGATGACGCAGGCCACGATAGCAAGCGAGGTCCATCAGGCGCTTGATGTTCATCGCCACCTGGCGGCGAAGATCGCCTTCCACGGTATAGCCGGCGTCGATCGCCTCGCGAATCTGCAGGACTTCCTGGTCCGACAGGTCCTGAACGCGACGCTCGCGGGCGATGCCCAGCTTGCCGGTGATTTCCTTGGCTTTGGCCGGACCAATGCCGTGGATATAGGTAAGCGCGATTTCAACGCGCTTGTTGGTCGGGATGTTAACACCCGCAATACGTGCCACTTTACTTTTCTCCTGCTCCACAGAACGGGTGGCTTGCCCGTTCCATCTCGACGCACCCCGCAAAGAACGAAAAAACGGCGCACGCCGAAACGCCGCCGGAACCGTTCTCTGGGGATGGCCAGCATTTATGGGCCGGTGTCGCCAGAGTCAAGCACCGCCGCCACGATTCCGCCAGCGCTGGCAAGCCGTCGCCGGTTGGGCTAGGGCGCGCCGGCAATGGCGATCCTCGACCAGCATCGCGCGGACCTTGCCGCGCTCGCGAGCCGTGACCGGCTGCGCCGGCTTATTCCCCGCGCCGGCCGGGACTTTGCTTCCAACGACTATCTGGGGCTGGCCGGATCGTCCGCACTGGCCGAATCGGTCAACGCGGCGGTGGCGCGGGGTGTGCCCGTGGGTTCGGGCGGATCGCGCCTGCTGCGCGGCAACCATAGCGAGCATGAGGCGCTGGAGGCCGAGGCCGCCGCCTTCTTCGGCAGCGAATCGGCGCTGTACTTCTCGTCGGGATATACCGCCAATGCGACCCTGCTGGCCGCACTGCCGACGCGGGGCGATCTGGTCGTCTATGACGCGCTGATCCATGCCAGCGTCCATGAAGGGATGCGTGGCGGGCGGGCCGACCGGATGGCGGCGGCGCATAATGATGTCGGCGCGTTTGCCGATGCGATCACAAGATGGCGCGCGCGCGGCGGCAAGGGCCGGGTGTGGATCGCGATCGAGAGTCTCTACAGCATGGACGGCGACAGCGCGCCGATCGCCGACCTTGCGGCGCTGGCCGAACGCGAGGACGCCTTCCTGCTGATCGACGAGGCGCATGCCACCGGCGTGTTCGGCCAGGACGGACGTGGCCTCGCCGCCGAACTGGAGGGGCGCGATTATGTGCTGACCCTGCGCACCTGCGGCAAGGCGCTGGGCTGCGAGGGTGCGCTGGTGTGCGGGCCGAAGGTGATGACCGACTATCTGGTCAATCGCGGGCGCGGCTTCATTTTTTCGACCGCGCCATCGCCGCTGATGGCGGCGGCGGTGCGGGCATCGCTGGCGATCCTGCGCGACGAGCCGGAACGGCGCGAACGACTGCTGGCGCTGATCGCCCATGCCGGCGCGCAAGGATTGCCGGCGAGCGGATCGCAGATCGTGCCCGTCATCATCGGTGACGACGGACGGACGATGGCGATGGCGGCGGCGCTGCAAGCCCACGGCTTCGACGTGCGCGGCATCCGGCCGCCGACGGTGCCGGCGGGGACATCGCGGTTGAGGGTCTCGTTGACACTCAATGTGGGAACCGAAGACATCACCGCCTTATCCAACACGCTGAAGGCGCTGGCGTGATCATCGCGGTCGCACGCGCGTTCGACGGGGCCGACGCCTATGATGAGGCAGCGCGGGTCCAGGCCTATGCGGCATCCCGGCTGGCCGAACGGATCGCGGCGCTGCCCTTGCCCCGGCCCCTGCGCATATTGGAGATCGGCTGCGGCACCGGTCTGCTTTCGCAGGCGCTGATCGCCCGCATCCCGCAGGGCGACTGGCTGCTGACCGACATCGCCCCGGCGATGCTGAAGCGGTGCGCGGCGCGCATCGGCCCAATCCAACAGGTGGCCTATGCCGTCGTCGATGGCGAACATCCGGCGGTGGACGGGCGGTTTGACCTGATCTGTTCGAGCTTTGCGTTCCAGTGGTTCACCGATCTGCCCGCCGCGCTGGAGCGGCTGACGGCGCTGTTGAATCCCGGCGGCACGCTGGCTTTCGCGACGATGGCCGAAGGCAGCTTCGCCGAATGGGATGACGCCCACCGCACGGCGACCGGCAGCGGCGCGGCAATGGCCACCTATCCCAGCGCGGACGCCCTGCGCGCGATGGGCGCGACCGTGGAGCTGGAAAGCGTGCGCGAGGCCCATCACGACGCCCGCGCGTTCCTGGCAAGCCTGCGCGCGATCGGCGCGCACCGCCCGCGCGCCGCCCGCCCGCCGGTGGCCGCCCCCGCCCTGCGCCGCGCGATGGCCGCGTTCGAAGCGGCGGGCGCCACCGTCACCTACACCATCGCCTACGGGACCATCAGCCTATGAACCGCTTCGTCGTCACCGGCACCGACACCGGCATCGGCAAGACCATCTTCGCCGCCGGGCTGACGCAGGCGCTGGCCGCGACCTATTGGAAGCCGGTGCAGGCCGGGCTGGACGAAGAAACCGACAGCGCCACCGTCGCCCGGCTGGCCGGCCGCCCCGTGCTGCCCGAAGCGCACCGGCTGATCCACCCGCTTTCACCCCACCGCGCCGCCGAACTGGAAGGGCGGGTGATCGACGCCGACGCGCTCGCCCCGCCCGCCTGCGCCGGCCCGCTGGTGATCGAAGGCGCGGGCGGCCCGCTGGTGCCGGTGAACCGCGAGACCCTGTTCGCCGACATCTTCGCGCGCTGGGGCCTGCCGGTGATCCTGTGCGCGCGGACCGGCCTTGGCACGATCAACCACAGCCTGGGTTCGATCGAAGCGCTGCGCGCGCGCGGCATCACGGTGCATGGGATCGCGTTCATCGGGACGGCGAACGAGGATAATGAAGCGACCATCGCCGCAATCGGCCAGGTCCGTCGACTGGGCCGCCTGCCCCACCTTGATCCGCTGACCCCCGACACGCTGGCCGCGGCCTTTGCCGACGGCTTCGATCCGGCGGCGTTCGCATGAGTTCGCCCGTCTGGCACGCCTTCACCCAGCATGGGCTGAACGAGGAAATCCCGCTGATCGCGCGGGCGCAGGGCGCCACGCTGTACGGCGCGGACGGACGCGAATGGATCGACGCGATATCATCCTGGTGGGTGATCACCCACGGCCATTGCGAACCACGCATCCAGGCCGCGATCCGTGCACAGACCGACCAGCTGGATCAGCTGATCTTCGCCGGGTGGACCCATGAACCGGCCGAAACCTTGGCGCGCGCGCTGGTCGACATCACGCCCGCAGGCCTTGAGCATGTGTTCTTTTCCGACAGCGGATCGACCAGCGTGGAAGTCGCGCTGAAAATGGCGCTGGGATACTGGCTGCACCGGGGCGAACCGCGCCACCGCATCCTCGTCCTGGAACATGGCTATCATGGCGATACGATCGGGGCGATGTCGGTGGGCGCGCGCGGCGTTTACAACCGGGCCTATGAACCGCTGCTGTTCGATGTCGGCACGATCCCCTTCCCCGCCGTCGGCCACGAACAGGCCAGCCTCGATGCGCTGGAGGCGGCCTGCCGCGCCGATGCAAAGCCCGCCGCGTTCATCGTCGAGCCGCTGGTGCTGGGGGCCGGCGGGATGCTGTTCTACGGCGCCGAAACACTGGCGCGGATGCGCGCGATCTGCGCCGCGCACGGCATATTGTTCATCGCCGACGAGGTGATGACCGGCTGGGGCCGCACCGGCACACTGCTCGCCTGCGATCAGGCCGGGATCGCGCCCGACATCCTGTGCCTGTCCAAGGGGCTGACCGGCGGCGCGCTGCCGCTGGCGGTGACCCTGGCGACGCCGGCGATCTTCGACGCGCACCTTTCGGACGATCGCGCGCGGATGTTCTTCCATTCATCGAGCTACACCGCCAACCCGGTGGCGTGTGCGGCGGCCAACGCCAACATCGCCATCTGGCGCGACGAGCCGGTGGCCGAACGGGTGACGGCACTGGCGGCGATGCAGGCGGAACGGCTGGCCCGGATCGATGGACGCGGGCGGATTGCAGCCAAGCGCCAGATGGGCACGATCACCGCGATGGAATATGCGGTAGCTGAAGGCAATTATCTGTCGGCGCTCGGCCCGAAACTGACCGCTTTCTTCCGGGATCGCGGCCTGCTGCTGCGCGCGATGGGCAACACCGTTTATGTGCTGCCGCCTTATTGCATCAGCCCGGCCGAACTGGACCGGGTTTATGATGCGATCGAGGAAGCAGCGGAGCGGGTGGGCTGACCCCTGCCCGAACGGCGCGGATCATGCCGGCCTGAAGGATCGTCGGCTATCGGGAAGGCTGGTTGATCGGCCGGATGGCTGGAAGGCCGGGGGAGTGGACGCCAGCGCTTCCTCCTCCCCTCCCTGGAAGGGAGGGGCTGGGGATGGGTGTCGCCGTAGGCGATCAGCGCATAGGCCGAGGAAGCTCGCTCCGCTCGCGACCCACCCCCGACCCCTCCCTTCCAGGGAGGGGAGAAGGATGGCCGCTTGCCCGCACCGCCTAGCTCTTGGGCGCGGCCTTTGCGGCCAGCTTTGCTTCGGCGCTGGCCTCGGGCTTGGCGACGGGGGCGGCGGGGGCGCCCGGCTTGACCGCCAGCAGCCGACCCAAGGTCGCCCGGAAGCGCGCGAGATCGGCGCCGGCCAGTTGCGACGTGGTGGTGAAGCTGATCGACTTCGGGTTGATCGCCACGCCGTTCTTATAGACTTCGTAATGGAGGTGCGGGCCGGTCGACAGGCCGGTCGACCCAACATAGCCGATCAACTGGCCTTGGCTGACGCGCTGCCCAACGCGGGCGACGATGCGGCTCATATGGCCGTATCCCGTGCCCATGCCGCCGGCATGGTTGATCTTCACATATTTGCCATGTCCGCCATGCCAGCCGGCAATGGCGACGATGCCGTCGGTGGCGGCCACGATCGGCGAACCATAAGCCGCGCCGAAATCCAGCCCTTTGTGCAGGCGGCTATAGCCCAGCAACGGATGGCGGCGCATGCCGAAACCCGATGTCATCCGCCCGGAAACGGGCTGGCGCATCACGCCACGCGTTTCGCCGACGCCCGAGGCTTCATACCATTGAGTGCTGCCGCCGCTGGTCCATTGCAGCAGCCGCGTCTGGCGCCGGCCCTGATCCAGCCCGGCATAAAGCAGCTTGCCGATTTCCACCTCGCCGGTTTCGGCGCGGCGCTGTTCGACGATGATGTCGAACCGATCGCTGGACCGGACATCCCGGCCGATCGACATGCGGCTACCGATCGCGCGGAGATAGGATTCGACCGCGCCCGCCGGCGCGCCGCTGGCGCGGGCAGCCCGGTACAGGCTGGAGCCGACGACACCCTGGATCCGCAGCGGCGTATCATCCACCGCGATCGGAATGCGCTTGAGCACGAGGCGGCCACCCACCCGTTCGACCCCCAGTTTGAGATCGAAGCGGGCGCGGAACAAGAGATGATCGAGCGGACGGGCCGATGCCTTGCTGGCGCGGCGGCCCAGCGTGACATCCATGCGCGTGCCGGGGCGGATGCCATCCAGGCTGACCGCGCCGGATACCATGCGGGCAACATCCTGCGCCTCGGCCTTGGCGACCCCGGCGCGTTCGAGCACGCGGGCAAAGCCATCGCCCTGCCCGATCGTGGCGACGAGATCGATCGACGGCCGTTCGGGTGTATCGGCCAGCGGTGCGGCGGCATCGGTGGGCGCCATGCGGCGGCCCGTATCAGCGCCCAGCCCCAGCGGGGTGATCGCCAGCGCGCGCGCCTGTTGCCACTGGCTTTCGGCCATCGGCGCCGGCGCGGCCCCGCGGATCGGCCCGAAATCCGGAAAGAAAGCGATCGGCGCAGCGCACAGCGCCAGGCAGGTGGCCAGCCCACGAAACCATTCGCGGGTGCCCAGACGCGAACCGAGATCGACCACCAGATCAAGATCGTGGATCGCCGCGCGCCAGCCGGTGAGGATGGGTTCGACCGAAGGGGCGACACCGAAGGACCGACGCAGCCCGCCACCCGGCACCAGCGCCGCAGCACCGCCACCATGGCCGAAACCGGCATCGTCCCGCTGATACAAGGCTAGCTGCCCCCGCCGCTGTTACGAAATCCCGCCGTCACGCTTACATCGCGCATGCGTTCGAGCCATGGACTCTGGCCAATCGGGGTTAAAGTCAAATTAAAGGCCGGCCTTCTCGCGGCCCGCTGCGGCGAGCCGGGGGACGAACGGGACAAACCGCACCACCCGGCGGGAACTTCTATCCCCTTGTTTTTGTCGGCCCGCGAGGCGATCTTGGCGGCATGTCGCGCCTCACTGCCTCACCGGTCGTCGCCGTCCTTGGCCCGACCAACACGGGCAAAACCCATCTCGCGATCGAGCGGATGTGCGGCCATTCCAGTGGCGCGATCGGCTTTCCCCTGCGCCTGCTGGCCCGCGAAGTGTATGAACGGGTGGTCGCGATCAAGGGGCCGGAACGGGTGGCGCTGATCACCGGCGAGGAAAAGATCCTTCCCGAACATGCCCGCTGGTTCTGCTGCACCGCCGAATCCATGCCGATCGACCGCGAATTCGCGTTCGTGGCGCTGGACGAAGCGCAACTGGGCGCGGACCCCGAACGCGGCCATGTCTTCACCGATCGCCTGCTGCGCGCACGCGGCCGCGACGAAACGATGATCCTGGGATCGGAAACGCTGCGGCCGATGCTGCGCCAACTGGTGCCCGATGCCGAAATCATCGGCCGACCGCGCTTTTCGACGCTCACTTATGCAGGGCCGGCCAAGCTTTCGCGCCTGCCGCCGCGATCGGTGATCGTCGCTTTCTCGTCC
The DNA here is from genome assembly GCF_002151445.1 of Sphingomonas sp. KC8. Classification (GTDB taxonomy): domain Bacteria; phylum Pseudomonadota; class Alphaproteobacteria; order Sphingomonadales; family Sphingomonadaceae; genus Sphingomonas_E. Next base: position 3,371,511 of record NZ_CP016306.1, on the reverse strand, counting down.
GAGGAGGTTTACGCCGTCGCCGAAATGCTGCGCCGGCTGCGCGGGGGCGCCGCCGTGGTGATGGGCGCGCTTTCCCCACGCACACGGAACGCGCAGGTGGCGATGTTCCAGGCCGGCGAGGTCGATTATCTCGTCGCCACCGACGCGATCGGCATGGGCCTGAATATGGATGTCGCCCATGTCGCCTTCGCGAGCTTGCGCAAATTCGATGGCAAGCGGGCGCGGCGGCTGACGGTTTCGGAAATGGCGCAGATCGCCGGGCGCGCCGGGCGGCACCAGCGCGACGGCACCTTCGGCACGCTGGCGGTGGAAGGCGGGCGCGGCGGTTTCGAGGAAGAAGAGATCGACGCGATCGAGCATCACCATTTCCCCCCGCTCGACTTTCTGTACTGGCGCAACGGCGCGCCCGATTTCCACAGCATCGATGCGCTGACCGGTTCACTGGAACGGCGGCCGCAATCGCCCGTGCTGCGCATGGCCCCGGAAGCGGTGGACCTGGCGGTGCTGCGCCGCCTGACGGAAGAAAGCTGGGTGCGCGACCGTGCACGCGGCGCAACACTCGTCAAACGGCTGTGGGCGGCGTGCGGCCTGCCCGATTTCCGCAAGACCGGGGCCGAACCGCACAGCCGGCTGGTCGCCAGGATCTTCCGCCATCTGAGCGAAGGCACCGGCCATATCCCCGCGCCATGGTTTGCCGACGAGATCGCCCGGCTCGATAGTGTGCAGGGCGACGTCGAAACGCTGGCCGACCGAATCGCGGCGGCCCGGACCTGGGCCTATATCGCCCACCGCGCCGACTGGCTGGCCGACCAGGCGAAATGGGCCGAACGCACCCGCCTGCTCGAAGAAAAACTGTCCGACGCGCTCCACCAGAAACTGACACAGCGCTTCGTCGACCGGCGGACCGCGGTGCTGATGCGCGATCTGGGCGCGCGCGGCGTGGATGCCCTGCCGGTAACGGTGGCCGAAGACGGCGCGGTCGCGGTCGACGGCGAGACGATCGGCCGGCTGGAAGGGTTCCGGTTCAAGGCGGATCACCTGGCGCGCCACCACGATATGAAACGGCTGATGGCGGCGGCCGAACGGCGGCTGGGCGGCGAACTGGCGCGGCGAGCGAAGCTGCTGGCAGCCGACGGCGACCCGGCGTTCAGCCTCGATACCGATGCGGGCCGCCCCGTCGCGATTTTCTGGCGGGGCGATATCGTCGCGCGGCTGGAACGCGGGCGCGACCTGCTGACCCCGCGGATCGCGCTGTACAAGGCGCTCGACGCGCTGGCCCCCGATGATCGCAAGGCCGTGGCCGAACGGCTCGCCCGCTGGATCGCCTTCGAAGTCGATCGCGTCCTGAAACCGCTGGCCGCGATCCAGACCGCCGCGCGCGATCCCACAGTCCCGCCGCCCCTGCGCGGCCTTTACGCGCCGCTGGCCGAAGCCGGCGGGATCGCCCCGCGCCAGCCGCTGGACGCGGCCATCGCCGGCGTCGACCGCGACATGCGCCAGAAAGCGGCCAAGGCGGGGCTGAAGCTCGGCACGCTCGACATCTATATTCCGGCGCTGCTGAAACCCGAACCGGTGCGCTGGCGGCTGGCGCTGGCCGCCGCGTTCGACAATGGGGTGATGCCGGCGCTGCCGCCCACCGGCGCCGCCGCGCTGCCGACACCAGCCGATGGCGACGCGTTCGCCGCCTTCGCCCGCGCCGGATACCGGCCGCTTGGCGCGCAGATGCTGCGGGTCGACCTTGCCGAACGGCTTGCCCGCATCGCGCATGACCGGCGGATGAGCGAAACGGAAAGAGGGCGCGGCGCGTTCGCACCCGATCCGGCGCTGGCGACGTCGCTTGGCCTGCGCCCGGCCAGCTTTGCGCAACTTATGCTGGCCCTGGGATTCCGGCCAAGCGAGGCAACCGCCAACGCCGCCCCGCGCTGGACTTGGCGCGGCGCACGCCGCCCCCGCCGGCCCGAACCGGCGCGGCCCGGCAACGCCTTCGCCGCGCTGGCCGCGATCCGCGCCGATGAGTGACGCGATTCGCATCGACAAATATCTGTGGTTCGTCCGGCTTACGAAAACGCGCAGCCTGGCGCAGGCGATCATCACCACCGGGCGGATGCGGGCTTCGGGACGGATTATCGAACGCGCGCATGGGCTGGTCCGCGTCGGGGAGGTGCTGACCTTCCCGCTCAACGGGCGGGTTCGCGTGATCCGGATCGAGGCCATTCCCGAACGGCGCGGCCCGGCCCCACAAGCCCGAATATGCTATACCGACCTGTCCCCCGCCCCGGAGCCGCACAGCAGCGGCAATTAAGAACGTCTCGCAGATGCACGGGAAATATTGACGGGGGGCCGCGCGCGCCATAGCAGGGCCGGCGTTCGAAGATAGAGAGTACCGACCATGACCTACGTCGTCACCGATGCCTGCATCCGCTGCAAGTATATGGACTGTGTCGAAGTTTGCCCGGTCGACTGCTTCTATGAAGGCGAGAACATGCTCGTCATCAACCCGAGCGAGTGCATCGACTGCGGCGTCTGCGAACCGGAATGCCCGGCCGAAGCGATCCTGCCCGACACCGAAGGCGGCCTGGAAAAGTGGCTGGAACTGAACAGCACCTTTTCGGCGCAATGGCCCAACATCACCCGCAAGGGCGATGCCCCGGCCGATGCCGACGAGCATAAGGGTGAAGACGGCAAGTTCGAGAAATATTTCTCGGCGGAACCCGGCCAGGGCGACTAAGCCCGGCCCTGCCGTAGCGACGCATTTGCGCAGCGCGGAAGGCCCCTGCTGACAGTGTTGTCCGCAGTGCTGGCCTTTTTCTGGCGAATCTGTTACAATCCACGCGATGGATGCGGTTGTACACGCATCTCCGTTCGGGACGCATGAATTTGCCGACGTTTACCGCTGCTTGGCGCGAATCCAATGATGGAGTCGTGACTGGGCAGGGTTTCGCGGCATTTCCAGAGAAAGGTCGAAATTGATGGCTGCCAAGGCGCTGAGCTTCGTTGTCGGCGATTATGTGGTGTACCCAAAGCACGGCGTTGGCCGTGTGGTCGAACTGCAAAGCCAGGAAATTGCTGGCGCCAAGCTGGAACTCTACGTTCTCCGTTTCGAAAAAGAACGCATGACGCTGCGCGTACCGACCAACAAGGCCGAAGCCGTTGGCATGCGCAAATTGTCGTCCAACGTGACCTTGCAGGAAGCGCTGCAGACGCTGAAGGGCAAGCCCAAGATCAAGCGCACGATGTGGTCGCGCCGCGCACAGGAATATGAAGCGAAGATCAATTCGGGCGACCTCGTGTCGATCGCCGAAGTGGTGCGCGATCTGTTCCGGGCCGACGATCAGCCCGAACAGAGCTATTCCGAACGCCAGATCTTCGAAGCGGCCACCAGCCGCCTCGCCCGCGAACTGGGCGCGATGGAACAGACCGACGAACTGGCGGCGCAGGACAAGATCCTCGACATCCTCCGCGCGGCAGCGGCGATCCACAACAAGGCGTAAGCACGCCCCATCGTTGTGACAAAAAGGGCGGTCCTGCGGGGCCGCCTTTTTTTGTTCGGTCGCTGATCAGGGAATTGACGCGAAACAGATGCTCGCCCGGCGCATAAACCGTCATTCCCGCGCAGGCGGGAATCCATATCCTTTACTGGTGCGGATCTTGCAACGCCGCGTTTATGTATCCCCGCCTGCGCGGGGGTGACGGAGGCTTTTCTCACCTCTCTTGCTGGCGAGCGGCGCCGATCGGCCGGATGCCCAAAAGCGCAGCTTCGATGCCGCGCGCGGCAAGGGTTCGTCGCGACCCACTCCTTATCCCCTCCCTTGATAGGGAGGGGATAAGGGCAAGGCTTACTGCCGCATCACGCTGACCACGGTGCGCTGGGCAAATTCGGTGAGGCCTTCCTTGCCGAATTCCACGCCGAGGCCCGATTGCTTGGCCCCGCCGAACGGGATCAGCGGGCCGAAATGGGTGTGGTGGTTGATCCACACCGTGCCGCTTTCGATCTGCGCGGCAACATCAAGGGCGGCATTGACGTCTTGCGACCAGACCGATCCGCCCAGCCCATATTCGGACGCGTTGGCGCGCGCGATCACGTCGGCCGGATCGTCATAGGCGATCACCGGCAGGATCGGCGCGAACTGTTCTTCGTCGACCAGCTTCGAGCCTTCGGCGATGTCGCGCACCAGCGTCGGTTCGATGAAATAGCCGCCGCCGTCGCGCGCCTTGCCGCCGGCAATCACCTTGCCATCGGCATGGGCGGCCGCAAGATAGGTCTTGGCCTTTTCATATTGCTGGGCGTTCTGCAGCGGGCCGACGCGGGTGCCCTGTTCAAGGCCATCGCCCAGCGCATATTGCGCCACTTCGGTTGCCAGCGCGTCGCACATTTCTTCGTAGATCGAACGGTGGACGTAGAGCCGCTTGAGCGCGATGCAGACTTGGCCCGCATTGTTGAACGCGCTGCCGGCCACACGCTGCGCGGTCTTGGCGATATCCGCGTCGGGCAGGACGATGCCCGCATCATTGCCGCCGAGTTCCAGGGTCAGGCGCTTCAGGGACGAGGCCGATGCCTCCATCACCTTGCGGCCGGTGGGGGTGGAGCCGGTGAAGCTGATCTTGGCGACATCGGGATGCGTGGTCAGCACCTGGCCCAGATCATTCTTGTCGACCAGCACGTTGACGACACCGGCGGGGAAGATGTCCTTGGCCAGTTTGGCGATCATCAGCGCGGTGACGGGCGTGGTGGGCGCGGCCTTCCAGATGAAGCTGTTGCCCAGCAGCACGGCGGGGGCGAGCTTGTAGCAGCCGATCAGCAGCGGGAAATTCCACGGCGTGATCCCCGCGACCACGCCAAGCGGACGATAATGCGTCTGGATGTGGAAATCCGCATCATCCTGCACGGTTTCCGGTTCGAGCGACTGGGTGGCGAAATGACGCAGGAAAATGGCGGCATAAGCGGTTTCGGCCTGCGCCTGTTCGAGCGGCTTGCCCTGTTCCATCACGAGATTGCGGGCGAGATCGGCGGCATTCGCGTCGATCGCATCGGCCAGCCGGACGAGGGCTGCCTGACGTTCGGCCAGCGGCTTTGCCGCCCAGCCCGGCTGTGCAGCCTTTGCCGCCGCGATCGCGCGCAGCATATCGGCCTCGGTCGCGCGGGCGACGGTGGTGAACGGCGCGCCCGTGGCGGGGTTTACGACATCGAGCGCCTGCGACCCATCGGTCAGCGCGCCATCGATCAGCATCTGGTAATCGGCCATCCGGTCATCCTTTCCATAACTGCCGGTTTTCCCGGTCATCCCGGCCAGCCTACGTCAGCCGGCCAGCATGGTCCTAGTCCGTTTGGACGGGATGACGCGAACACACGCCAGACAGGAACCCAGGACAGGCCGTCGCCGGGATGCGGGCTGGCCATATTGGCCAACCAGGACTATGATGGCGTCTCTGCTCCATCCCGGATCAGCGCGTTGGCCAAAGCGGCTCGAACGCCGTCGAGGAGCGAAAGATGGCCAAGGGCCAGATGAAGAGCAACAAGGAAACCCGAAAACCGAAGAAAGAGGCCCCGCCCAAGGGCAATGCCTCCAACCCTTCGACCAAGGATCCGGTGCACTCCGCGCTCGTCAAAAAATAGCCGGTGACCCTGGCCGCCCAGCATCCGGCGGCCAATCCTTTCCCGATATCGTAATTCCGCGAATACCGTCCGAGCGACGGAGGAGAATCCAATGTCTCGCGCCATGAACCTCAACGCGACCGTCGCCGACGTGACCACCACGTGCCGCACCCTCAACATCGCGACCACCGCGATCGAAGCGCTGATCCCCGAAGGAACCCGTGTCGTCTGCCAGACGAGCGAGGGCGCGATCGCGTTGCGCGCCAAGATGCGCACCAAGGTGATCAGCGGCGCCGTCGTCCGTGCACCGCGCTTCGTTGCCGCGAGTTCGATGCGCTGACGCGCCGGTTCAGGCGGCCGCCGGCAGGCGCAGACGCGCGAGCAGGCCGCCCAGATCCTCGCTTTCCTCAAGGCTGATCGTGCCTTCGTAGATTTCGACGACATCGCGGACGATGGCAAGGCCGAGGCCGGTGCCCGGCTTGCCGCTGTCGAGCCGGGCGCCGCGTTCGAACAATTTGCGGCGATCCGCCTCGGAAATGCCGGGGCCGTCATCCTCCACGATGATTTCGATGAAGCCCGCGTCGCGCTTCACCTCCACGAACACCCGGCCGCTGCCATATTTGGCGGCGTTTTCGATCAGGTTGCCGAGCATCTCTTCCAGATCCTGATGCTCGACATGAACGACCGCATCCTTGACCCCGGCCAGATCGACCGTGGCATGGCGATGCAGCCGCGACACCGCGCGTTCGACCGCCTTGAGCGCCGGCCACACTTCCGAACGGCTTTGCATCGATCCGCGCCGCCCGACCGCACGGGCGCGGGCGAGATGGTGATCGACCTGACGGCGCATCGTCGTCGCCTCGCGCACGATGGTCGCCTGCAGATCGGGGCTGTTCGCGGTCGCCTCGTTCATGATCACGGTGAGCGGGGTCTTGAGCGCATGGGCCAGATTGCCCGCATGGCGCCGCGCTTCTTCGGCCTGTTTTTCATTGTGGGCGAGCAGCGCGTTCAATTCCTCCACCATCGGCGCGATTTCATTGGGCAGGGCATCGTCGATCCGCGAAATCTGGCCGGCGCGCACCGCCGAAATGCCGCGCCTGATCTTGCGCAGCGGCCACAGGCCATAAGTGGCCTGCAACGCCGACGCGACGATCAGGCCAAGGCCCAGCAGGGCAAAGGCGCGAACGAGCGTGCGGCGCAAGGTGGCGATCTGATCGTCGAGCACGGCGCGGCCCTGCGCCACCTGAAACCGCCAGCGGATCTGTGATCCCGGCAGACGGATGTCGCGTTCCAGGACACGCAGCGGTTCATCGGCAAATTCGCGGCTGTCATATACCTCGATCGCATCATCGCGGCGTGGCGCCTTCACGTTCAACGCGCGATCCCACAAGGACCGCGAACGGAAGGTTTCATATCCGCGCCCGCTGATCTGGTAATATAGCCCCGAATAGGGTTCGAGGAAGCGCTGGTCAGCCAGTGGCCGGTTGAACCGCACTTCGCCATCCGGGCCGATTTCCGACGAGGCGATCATCGCCGTCAGCACATATTCGAGCTGGGCATCGAAATTGCGGGTGATCGCGGTCGTCAGCACGCGATCCAGCGCCAGGCCGCCGCCGACCAGCAGCACGAAAATCCACAGCGCCGAAATGCCGATCATCCGGCGGGTGAGCGACCCGGTGGACCGCGCGGTGGCCGGCGGCGGCCGCAACCGTGCGCGCACCAGCCGCAAAAAGGCCGGCAGACGCAAACGGGGCGGCGTTTCGGACGCCGACGATGGTGCGGGTTGGTCGTTCACCGGGACGCCTTATACGTCATCCCCGCGCAAGCAGGGATGACGGACGCGAGCCAGACCGGACGCTCAGGCGTCCGGGTCTTCAAGACTGTAGCCAAGACCGCGGATGGTGGTGATGACATCCTGTCCGAGCTTCTTGCGGATGCGGGTGACGAACACTTCGATCGTGTTCGAATCGCGATCGAAATCCTGATCGTAAATATGTTCGATCAGTTCGGTGCGGCTGACCACCTTGCCCTTGTGGTGCATCAGATAGGACAGCAGCTTATATTCCTGCGCCGTCATCTTCACCGGTTCGCCGGCCAGCGTCACCTTGCCCGAACGCGTGTCGAGGCGGACATCGCCGGCGGTGAGTTCGGACGAGGCATTGCCCGAAGCGCGGCGGATCAGCGCGCGCAGACGGGCGATCAGTTCTTCGGTCTGGAACGGCTTGGCGAGATAATCGTCAGCCCCGGCATCCAGCCCGGCCACCTTGTCCGACCAGCTATCGCGCGCGGTGAGCACGAGGACGGGCATTTCCTTGCCTTCCTTGCGCCAGCGATCGAGCACGGTCAGCCCGTCGAGCTTGGGCAGGCCGAGATCGAGGATGATCGCGTCATAATTTTCGGTCATGCCAAGAAAATGGCCATCCTCGCCATCGGTGGCGAGATCGACCGCATAGCCCGCCCCTTCGAGCGTGGCGCGGAGCTGACGACCCAGATTCGGCTCGTCCTCGACGATCAGTACGCGCATATTTCAGTCATTCTCCCGAACGGCGGAGGATTTGCCCAGTGCGCCCGTCTACATCGATCCATATCACGGAACCGTTCCGCATGAACTTCATACGGTACATGTTCGATCCGGGATCATATTCGGGTCGGCCAAGATAGTCGCCCCTGATCTGCGGCAAGACGCGCCGTTCAAGCTGCGGCAGCGGCTGGCTGCGGCCGGCGCGCACGGCATCGAACGCCGCATCCTGATCGCGGCGCCCCGCTTCGGCGGGAACGGCCAGCGTGGTAGCGGCTAAGGCCCCCGCAACGCAGGGCAGAACTAAGGTCTTCATCGGCATGGGCTTGTGGCATAGGGCCGATGCCTTGAATAGGTGATGAATGCCGTTTCAGGCCGGCGCGATACGCGACGACCCGATAAACGGCGTTGGCGCGCGGGCCGATCGCACCGCGCGCACCATCCTGCCGATCAGTCGAACAATTCTTCGAGGAAGGATTTGCGGCGTTTGGGATAGCCATGCTTGTGGCCGTAGCCAGGCGCATGGCCGACGACCACGCGCGGCGTATCCCACGGAGTGGGTTGCGCCGGCGCGGCCGGCTGGGGCTGGGCCTGCGGGGCATCCCGGCCGCTGCGTTCGATGATCTTGTCCAGTTCGCCGCGATCGAGCCAGACGCCACGACATTGCGGGCAATAATCGATTTCGACCCCCTGGCGTTCGCTCATCACGAGCGGCACACGGCAGGTGGGACAGGGCATTCCAACGGCGGCATTCGTCATCTGGGACAATCCTTGGCTATGGCCCGATCAGCCGATCACGCCAGGCCATCCGGGCGCGTTATCGACCAGCACCGAGCGCACTCGATGCGGTCCGACATCGCGACCGCATCAACACGATCGCCAGAGGGGCCCGGCCCGCGCGGCTGAAATGATCCCGCTGGCCGGCAATTTCAACGGGCCGGTTCGTATCTTATTGTGCAAACAGATCGATCACCTCGGCATCGCTGGCCACCGCCGCGACCAGCAGGCTGCGGTGGCATTCGGCCGGATCGCGTTCGAAGCAGAGCAGGGCGCTGGGCTTTTCCGCCGCCAGCGCCAGCATTTCGCCGGCCTGCACGATCGCTTCGGGCAGGTCGAGCTGGCCGGCATAGATGCGGGCAAGCGTGGCGTGATCCCCCTTGTGCGCGGCTTCGCGGCCGGCCGGTGGCGTGCCGAGCGCCTTCAGATGGACATAGCCGATGCCGGCGTCCTTCAACCCGGCAGCGAGCACATTCTTGGAAAAGCCCGGTTTGCGCGACAGCGGGACGGCGCGCACGTCGATCACCTGTTCAACCCCGGCGGCCTCGAGCGCCGCGATCAGGCCGGCCTGCGTCGCCCCCTGATAACCGATGGTGAACAGCCGCATCAGGCCGGCCCGTGGCAAACGGCCTCGATATTGTGGCCGTCGGGATCGAGCACGAAGGCGCCATAATAATCGGCATGATAATGCGGCCGCAGCCCCGGCGCGCCATGATCCGTGCCGCCCGCCGCCAGCGCGGCCGCATAAAACGCATCGACCATCGCGCGATCGGGCACCGCGAAAGCGACGTGGGTGCCCTGCCCCACGCGTTCGCCATCGCCGATCCAGAAGAACGGCTTGCCATCGCGGCCAAAGCCGATCGCGGCACCGCCCGATTCGGTGACATCGGGGGGCACGTCCATCAGGAGCGCAATACCGAGCGGGTTCAACGCCGCCGTGTAAAAGGCGCGCGACCGCGCAATATCCGTCACCGCGATGCCAACATGATCGAGCATGGCCTTCTCCCACTCGCATCCCTGCGCGGATGCTTCTATCGCACTTCGCCATGAACCACGACATTCACATCATCGGCGGCGGCCTCGCCGGATCCGAAGCCGCGTGGCAGCTTGCCCAGGCCGGCCACCGCGTGCGCCTTTCCGAAATGCGCGGCGTGGAAGGCACCCCCGCGCACAAGACCGACGACCTGGCCGAACTCGTCTGTTCCAACAGCTTCCGTTCGGACGATGCCAACGCCAATGCGGTCGGCCTGCTCCACGCCGAATTGCGCGCGCTGGATTCGCTGATCATGGCCTGCGCCGATGCGCATCGCGTGCCGGCGGGATCGGCGCTGGCCGTCGATCGCGACGGTTTTTCGGCGGCGGTGACCGAACGGGTGGCCGCCCACGAACGGATCGAACTGGTGCGCGAACGGGTCGATACCCTGCCCGACCGCCCGACGATCATCGCCACCGGCCCGCTGACGGCAGCGCCGCTCGCCGCGTCGATCCTGGCGGAAACGGGCGAAGAGGCGCTGGCCTTCTTCGACGCGCTGGCCCCGATCGTCCATCGCGACACGATCGACATGGATGTCGCCTGGTTCCAGAGCCGCTGGGACAAGGGCGACGGCAAGGATTATATCAACTGCCCGATGAACAAGGACGAATATCTCGCCTTCATCGACGCGCTGCGCACCGGCGAAAAGACCGCGTTTAAGGAATGGGAAGCCAACACGCCCTATTTCGACGGCTGCATGCCGATCGAGGTGATGGCCGAACGGGGTGTGGAAACGCTGCGCTTCGGGCCGATGAAGCCGGTCGGCCTCGATGATCCACGCACCGGCCGCTGGCCTTATGCCGTGGTGCAGCTGCGGCAGGATAATGCGCTGGGCACGCTGTGGAACATCGTCGGTTTCCAGACCAAGCTGAAACATGCCGAACAGGTGCGCATTTTCCGCACTATACCGGGTTTGGAAAAGGCCGAGTTCGCGCGGCTGGGCGGGCTGCACCGCAACACGTTCATCAATTCGCCCCGCCTGCTCGACGCCGAATTGCGGCTGAAGAGCCAGCCCCATGTGCGCTTCGCCGGGCAGATCACGGGGTGCGAGGGCTATATCGAATCGGCCGCCGTAGGCCTGCTGGCGGCGCGCTTTGCCACGGCGGAGCTGGAAGGCCGCCAGATCGCGTCGCCGCCGGTGGAAACCGCGCTGGGTGCGCTGCTCAGCCACATTACCGGCGGGGCGGAAGCGGAAACATTCCAGCCGATGAACGTCAATTTCGGGCTGTTCCCGCCAATCGAAGGCAAGGGCAAGACCAAGAAGGCCGATCGCAAGCTGCTGTACACGGCGCGCGCCCGCGACGCACTGGCCGGCTGGATCGGCGAAACGGCCTGATCCGCCCCCGCCGGCCCCTACCCTTCGTCGCCCGCATCGGCTGCGGGCGGCGGCGGGCAGTTGGGCCGGGCCGGCGCCTTGCGAATAACGCGGGTGGTGGCAAATTCGGCAGCGTCGAGCACGCCTGATTTGTCGGCATCGGCCTTGGCGAATTTCTCGCCGGCCTTCACCGCATATTCCTCGAACGACAGGCGGCCATCGCCATCGCGATCCAGTTTCGCGAACGCCTTGCGCCGCGATGCCAGATATTCGTCGCGGACGATGCGGCCGTCCTTATCCTTGTCGTAACGGGAAAAACGGCGCTGTTCGCGTGTGGCGGCGCTCGCCTGCGGGGGATCTTCATCGCCCCCGATGCCGGCCGCCGCGGCAACCGGCGCCGCCGGTATCGGATCGGCCGATGCGTCGCCGCTGCTCCACCAGAAAATGCCCGCCCCCGCGAACAGGAGGGCAGATGCCACGCCCGCCAGAAACCGCCCCATCCATGCCTCCCCCATATCCCCTTGGGGAGAAAGCCTAAACCAAAGAGACGTCAGCGGCCAAGCGCCCCCATCGCCAACGCCCGCCAGATCCGCGCGGGCGAACCCGGCCGCCGCCTTTCAAGCCCATCCGGGCGGGCATCGCGCAGCGCCAGCGCCGTCAAAACACCCAGCGCGCGCAAAGCCCGCGGCCACCGCCTTTCACTGGCGCGTTCGAGCAGACACAATGCGCGGGCGCGCAGGGCCGGCGCGCCATCGCCCCCGTCGCCGCGCGCCAGCCGATCGATCAAGGCCCAGCCTTCGCCGGCATCGGCCAGCCGCGCGGCATCATCCGCGCCACCGGCGAGTCGCGCCGCCAGCGCGAACAGCACCGGCCCGCGTGCCGCCGCGTGCCCGCCAAGATCGGCCGGCACATCCACCAGAGCCGCCCAGCCCGCTTCCAGTTCGGAAAGGTCCGCGCCCGTAATACCGTACGGAAACACATGCGCGACAACATCCTGCAACAGCGGCTCATCCGGCGCGGGACGGGTATCCAGCGCCTCCAAAGCCTCGCGCCACCACGCCAGCCGGATCGCGCGGATCATTGGTTCGTGGGCATTATCAAGCACCTGCGCCAGCCGTTCATCCAGCCGCCACAAAACCGCCAGCGCGGTGCGCCGGTTCTGCGGCGCATAGACCAGCGCAAGCGCGCGTTCGGGATCGTCAGGCTGAAGCATTCGGCGTTCCATAGCTTGTGCAAAATCGGAAGCAACGTCTGGTTAACCATGCGACTTCAGCAGCCATTAGCCCTTCTGTGACATGGCTGTTCGATGGGGCGCCTGTGGGGGCGCCGGGGTGAGGCGATCAGATGGTACAGCCGATCGAGAGCAAGGCGAAGGACGCGCGGCGCCGCCGGACGGGCTTCATGGCCCGCCTGCGCGCCGATACACGCGGCAATGTATTGATGATCGTGGCTGCCGCGATCCTGCCCGTCCTCTGCCTGATCGGTTCCGGTATCGATCTGAGCCGCGCCTATGCGGCACAAGCGCGCATGCAGGTGGCGTGCGACGCCGCAGCCCTTGCCGGCCGCCGCGCGATGAGCGCCGGCGTCGTCGACACGGCCGTCACGGAAGAAGCCGCGAAGTTCTTCAACTTCAACTTCCCCCAGGGCACTTTCAAGACCGCTGCCTTCACGCTCAACACCCGAGCCAAAGGCACCGAAGGCAAGGACAAGACGACCGTTCTGGTCAGCGCGGAAACGACGATCCCGACAACCATCATGCAGGTGTTCGGTTTCGAAAACCTGCCGCTCGCCGTGACATGCAATGCGCGTCAGGACTTCGTGAACACCGATATCATGCTGGTTCTCGACGTCACCGGATCGATGGCCCAGGACCTTGGCGGCACCACCAAGATCGTCGCGCTGCAAAATGCGGTGATGGCACTCTACAAGGAACTGGCGCCGGTGCAGGCCCAGCTGGAAGCCGCCAAGCTGCAATTGCGTTATGGCATCGTGCCCTATTCCAGCAACGTCAATGTCGGCAAGGTCGTGCGCGCGATCAACAGCACCTATATTGCCAGCGACAATTGGGATTATCAGTCGCGAGTCGGAAGATATTCCCACACCGCAACGGGGAAAACCAAGGCCCAATGCGACACGCTGGGCGGCAGTTGGACGCGAACAGGCGGCAAGAACAGCACCACCGGCGACTGCGTAACCATCAACGATACGTCCGCAGGCGGGACATTCACCTGGGTCTATCAGAAGGCCAACCATGATCTGTCGACCTATGTGACCGGCGCCAGCACCCCGGTGCCCACGCGCGATCCGGGTACGACCGCCAATTCGACCTGGGCCGGCTGCATCGAGGAACGCAAAACGCTGTCCACGATTACGACGTCCACCGATTATTCGATCCCGTCGGGCGCCTACGACCTGAACATCGATATGGTCCCGACGAACGACAAGGATACCAAATGGAAGCCGTTCTGGCCGGAAGTCAGCTATAACCGCACGGCCGGCAGCACCACTGCGACCAGCGGTGAATATATGGCCACGAGGGGCGGCAGCGCAGCCTATGTCGCCTGCCCGACCGAGGTGAAACGCCTGAAAAAATGGACCGAAGCCGATCTCGAAACCTACGTCAAATCACTCAAGACGATTGGCGGCACCTATCATGATATCGGCATGCTCTGGGGTGGCAGAATGCTGTCCCGGACGGGCGTTTTCTCGGCGGATAACCCGGAAACCTACGAAAGCATGCCGGTCAGCCGCTTCCTGATTTTCCTGACCGACGACGGCATCGCACCCAATAGCGACAGCTATTCGGCATATGGCATCGAAACGCTTGATCAGCGGGTGACAGGATCGTCCTCGGCCAGCGGCCAGACCGCGCGGCACGAACAGCGCTTCAAGATGATCTGCAACGCGATCAAGCGGCAGAACGTGTCGATCTGGGTCATCAGTTTCCATGCGTCGCTCGATCCCAGCGCCGCGCTGAAGGAATGTGCGACCAGCCCGACCCAGGTATCGCGGTCCTCGAACCAGGCCGAACTGATCGCCAAATTCGTGGAAATCGGCAAGAATATCGGTTCGTTGAGGCTGACCCAATGATCCGCCTTGTCCGCCGCCTGCGGGATGACAGGCGGGGCGCCGCCGCGGTCGAATTTGCGCTGGTATCGCTGCCGCTGGTTGCCATCCTGCTTGGCATCATCGATTTCGGCTATCGCATGTATCTGGGATCGGTGGTGGAAGGCACCGTCCACCGCGCCGCACGCATGGCCACGGTGGGCGGCGTCACGTCCGATCAGGTCGACACCTATATCACCAGCCAGTTGCAAGAGTTTTCCGGGCAGGTGGGCATCGAAATCGAAAAGACCAATTATTACGAATATTCCGGCATCGGCCGCCGGGAAAAGCGGACGAAGGATCGCGCGCCGACCGGCGTGGACGATGCGAACGACTGCTTCGAAGATCTGAACGGGAACGGCATTCGCGATGCCATTGCCGGCCGCAACGGCCTCGGCGGATCCGATGACATCGTCTATTACAAGGTCACGGCGACGTTCCAGCGGATCGTGCCGCTGGTCAAGATTTTCGGATTTTCCCCCACGGAAACGGTGACATCAAGCACCGTCCTGCGAAACCAGCCGTTCGCATCGCAAACCGTGCCATTGGAAAAATGCCCCGATGCCTAAGAAATCCCTTCGCCAGGACATAAGCGGTATCGCCATGGTGGAATTCGCGCTGTGCATTCCGCCGGTGCTGCTGCTGGGCCTTACCGGCATCGAAACCGCCAATTTTGTGATGGCCAATCTGCGCATCAGCCAGATCGCGATGACGACCGCCGACAACGCGGCACGCGTGCGCGACAGCATCGACGAATATGACATCAACGAACTGTTCATCGGCGCCAAGCAGGTAGGCGCCGCCGCCAGATTCGCCGATCATGGGCGGGTGATCCTATCGAGCGTGGAACCGCGCACCGTGGCCCCCCTCACCACATCCGTCGGGGGCAAGGACGTTCCCAACCAGTGGATTCGCTGGCAGCGCTGCTATGGCATGAAGAATGTTGCGTCGACCTATGGCGCACCGCGCACGGCCGGCAATGCCATCATCGCCGACGGCACCGAAGCCAGCAGCACGCCGAGCGACCAGATCAAATCCGTGCCCAAGGTCGGCGTGCTCGATACCCCCACGGGCATCGGCCCCACCGCCAACCAGATCGGCGCCGTCAGCGGCACGGCGGTGATGTTCGTCGAGGTTTTCTACGATTATCAGCCGATCGTGTGGACCAGCCTGCTGCGCAATCACACGATCCGCTACACCAGCGCCTTCAACGTCCGCCAGCGCAAGGACCAGGTGATGAAGACGGCCGGGCTGGCCGCCAATACCTGGTCCACCTGCAATCGTTACTATACCTGAACCAGCACCACGATCAGCGCGGCAGCACGCCCCCCAGCATCGGCGGGCCGAAGCGCGCGAAAACATGGCTTTTCAGATCGATCGGTTCGGCCAGCGTCTCCACCCGTTCGAACAGGCGGACATAGCCCGAATGGAGGATTCGCCATTCGCCGTCGCGGCGAACATAGCGATCCTGATAGAGCGCGGTGCCATGGGTCATCCGGTTGGTCGCCATGTTGACCGCCCAGTCGACCATGTACCAGCGGCCCTCGGCCGTATCGGCATCATGGACCGTGATTTCAGGCATCAGCGCCAGATGCATGCCGACAAACTGGTTGTTCTGCATCTGGCTCAGCATGCCGATGATCTCATCGCGGCTTCCGGCCTCGTACAGGTAGGAGCCGCCTTCGTAGCGGATCGTCGCCTCGGGCACGAAACAGCCGGTAAGGCCGTCATTGTCGCCGCTGTCCAGCATCCGCATGTAGCGATGCTTGAGCTGCTTGATGCGTTCGATATCCTCCAGCCGCAACGTCATCTGCCGCTCCCTTCCCGCGCGCCATCACCCTGAACCTGTTTCAGGGCCATCGTGCCATGAACATCGCAGCCTAAGCTGGGAAATGGAGGCTGAAACAAGTTCAGCATGGCAGCAGCCGCAAGATCATGTCCCTTTATGTGGGGCTGCGAAGATGCCGGCGCATCCGCTTGCGCCCAAGCGCCGCGCCGGCTGCATCAGATCGCGTCGATCATTTCGCACAGCGTGGCCAGGCAATCCTCCGCCAGCCGGATCGATCGCGCGGGCGACCAGCCAAATTCGCCGTCGGGCAGGTCGTCATTATCCTTGAACGGCATTTCCAGGGTCATCGCGACGCAGCCGAAGCGGTTGGCAAGCTGGTTGGTCGACATCGACAGATTGGCCTTGCCGGGCGCTGCGGTGTCATAGCCGTGCACCGTCTGGAAATCGGGCGTGCGCTGCGCCAGCGTATCGCGAAAGCGGTGGTAGAGTTGCCCCTGCCGTTCGGTCCAGTTGGGAATGCCTTCGAAACCGGCGATGAAGACATGGGGGATCGCTTCGTCGCCAT
Organism: Sphingomonas sp. KC8; assembly: GCF_002151445.1. GTDB lineage: Bacteria > Pseudomonadota > Alphaproteobacteria > Sphingomonadales > Sphingomonadaceae > Sphingomonas_E. The sequence goes on along the minus strand of NZ_CP016306.1, from coordinate 3,354,816 downwards.
GCACGTCCATCGCGAAATCGACACCGGTTTCAACCATCCGGTTGAGCGTGTGAAGCACCTCCGGACTGCGCGTGAGCGACGGTTCATGCCATTCGCGGTTGAGGTTGACACCCGCCGCATTGGTACGAAGATGGCCAAGCTGCGAACCATCTGGGTTCATATTGGGAACGATATGAAAGGTCGCGGCACAGCGTAGCGCGCGGGCAACGCTGTCCTGCGGATCGGTCAACCGTTCGAGTGCGCCTTCCATCCACCATTCGGCCATGGATTCGCCGGGATGCTGGCGGGCGTAGAGCCAGACCTGCTTCTTGCCGCCGGCGATGGTGAGGCAATCCAGTTCCTGCCCGTCGAGCGTGCGGCCAAGCGACGCATAGGTGACGCCGGGCCGCGCCGCGATCCGCGCGACCAGATCATGGTGCCGTTCCATCGAATAAGGCGCGAAATAGGCGAACCACGCATTGTTGGTGGCCGGCCGGTAGCGGATCGTCAGCACCCCATCGGCATAGCTGGTATCGGCTGCCTGCCGCCATGTCCGCCGATCTTCCGAAACGCGGGCGTGATAATTCTGCCAGCCGCCGGGATAAGCGGATCCGGCCGCATTCAGGATTCGCAGGGTCACGTCGCGGCCGGCAGCCCCGGTCAGCCGGAAATGGAACCACTGGTAGAAATCGGAATGATGGTCCTTGGCGATCTCCAGATCGAAACTGTCGCCGGTGCGATCGACGACGATGATGTTGCCGCTGTCAAATGCAGCCGAAATCCCGATATCCATGTCCGCACCCATCGTTGTCGTGGCTATTTCACCGTCACCGTACGCCCCGATTCGCCGGGGAAATCTTCGAACAATGCGGCCGCCAGCCGCCGCACGATCGCTTCCGACGTGGCTTCGGGGGTGCCGCCGCGCACTTCGGATCGCGCCCGCCCCTCCCAGATCACCGTCCCGTCCGACCGCCGCTTGAGCTGAACCGAAAGTTCGGTCTGCACCACTTCGCGCGACTTCGCCTTGCCGATCGGGAAACTGATCCCGCCGCCCAGCCCGACACCGCCGCCATAGCTGCCGCCGCCGATCCCCACGGATACGGGCGATCCGCCGTTCCCGTCCATCCGGCTGCGCTGCATCACATCGACCACCGCGACCAGTTCGGATTTGGATACACCCGCCGCCAGCCGATAGTTGCGGCGCGCCAGTTCAGCGCTCACCGCCCCGGCCTGGACGCGAAACTCCAGACTGCCGGCCAGCGTTGGATCGCGCGGTTCGACCGCCACTTCGCCGGGCGCCAGCGGCTGGCCGAGATGGAAGCGCGTCACCTGCACCGGCGGCACCTGCGCCGCACACCCCGCAAGCGCGAGCGCGGACCCAAAAATTGCAAGACGGCTAAGCCACATGGTCCAGATTCCTTCTTGTGTCCCGCCGTCACATGAACGCGGATTGAAACCGTTGTCCAACCTCTTTTGCGAGTTTGGACGCATCTGCTTGACTCGGTGCGGACCGTTGAATAGGGGAGCGCCTCGCATTTTTCCGACTTACGACTAGAGATAAGGCAGGCGTTTCGGCCATGAAGATCCGCAACTCGCTCAAATCGCTCAAGGGGCGCCATCGCGACAACCGCGTGATCCGTCGTCGCGGCCGCACCTACGTCATCAACAAGACGAACCGTCGCTTCAAGGCGCGCCAGGGCTGAGCCACAAGCTCCGGGCCGTCGTTTTCGACGTCGGCCACGTCCTGTTCGACTGGCACCCACGGCACCTCTACGCCCGCCTGATCCCCGATCCGGCGGCGCTGGAGGATTTCGTCACGCGTGTCGTCACCTTCGACTGGCACAGCCAGCACGATGCGGGCCGCCCATTTGCCGAGACCAGTGCGGAGCTTTCCGCGCTGTACCCGGAACATGCCGGGCTGATCGCGCAATATGGCCCGCGTTTCAGCGAATCCATTCCCGGCCCGATTCCCGGCAGCCATGATATCGTCGCCGCGCTCGATGCCGCTGGCGTGCCGCTGTTCGCGCTGACCAACTTTTCAGCCGAATTCTGGCCGCCATTTCGGGCGCCGAATGCCGCGCTGTTCGATCGCTTCTGCGACATCCTCGTCTCCGGCGAGGAGCGGCTGGTGAAGCCCGATCCTGCAATCTTTGCGCTGGCGATGCGGCGATTCGGCCTGGCCCCCGGCGAAGCGCTGTTCGTCGACGATCGCCCTGAAAATGTGGCCGCGGGCGAAGATGCCGGGCTGATCGGCCATGTCTTTCGCGATGCGCCGGCCCTGCGCACCGATCTGGTAGCGCGCGGCCTGCTGCGCGATGATCCCCAACCGATCAGCTGACCCTGGCGATCAGCGCCTCGGCCGCTGCCGGGTTGCGCGCCTTGCCCCCGCTGATGAAAAAGATGAACGCGTCGCCCGCAGCCACCCAGTTTCCGGCGAGCGCCGCCCATTGATCGAGTTCGGCCGGGCTATAGCCGGTCGGCTCATCTTCCCGCGATTGCTGGAGACGGGCGTAGGTGAAATCGGCCGTGTGATCGGGGATGGCCGGATATTCGGCGTGATCGGCAAAGACGATCGCCACGCCATGATCGCGCGCCAGATCGACAAAGGCCGGATCGACGAAGCTGGGATGCCGCACCTCGACCGCATGGCGCAGCGGGCGATCGCCGAGCTTGGCGGGCAGCAGGCCCAGGAAGGCTGCGAAGTCACCCTTATCAAACGCCTTGGTCGCCATGAACTGCCACAGGATCGGGCCAAGCTTGTCGCCCAGCTGATCCAGCCCCTGCCCCATGAACTTGGCGATCGAATCGCCCGCATCCGCCAGCACACGCCGGTTGGTGCAGAAGCGCGACGCCTTGACGCTGAACATGAAGCCATCGGGCGTCGCATCCGCCCACTTGCGCCAGCTTTCCGGCTTTTGCGTGCTGTAATAGGTCGAATTGATCTCGATCGCGGTCAGCCGCGCGGCGGCATAGGCCAGTTCCTTCGTCTTGGCCAAACCATCGGGGTAGAACAGGCCGCGCCACGATTCATAGGTCCAGCCGCCAATGCCGACGCGGATCCGCCCGGCCATTACAGCTTCGCGCCATCATGATGGTGGATGGCCAGCGCATCGGCATCGACGGGGAACGCCGCGCCCCCGCAATCGCAGCTACCCTTCAGCATCATCCTCGCCCCTCATCCTCATCCGCCAGGCCCAGATCGCGCAGCAGCAGATCATCCGTCACCGCCATTGCCAGCAGCGGTTCACGCGGGGCATCGGCGATCGCATCGACGAAGGCCGCGCGGGTGGCGGGATCGTCATAGACCATCTTGGCATCGAACGCCCGGCGCCAGGTGGCTTCATCGGGCCATTCGGCAACCCCGACGAAACGGCCATCGGCGGTGCGGTGGAGACGCGACCCATAGCTGCCATAGGCCGCCGTGATCAGTTCGGTTCCGCGCCGCCATGCCGCGCGGAACTGTTCTTCCTTGCCGGGGTGGACCCGCCACCAATAGACCGCGACGAACATCGCATCACCTCGCTTGAGGGGATTATTCCACAACGCCACCTTGTTGCGCCAGCCGCCTGTTCAGCCGCCATCATAAGCGCGGCGCAGGCCGGCAATGTCGATCTTCACCATGCCGAGCATCGCCTGCATCACCCGGCCGGACTTTGCCAGATCGGGATCGCCCAGATATTCCCCCAGCACCTTGGGCACGATCTGCCACGACACGCCGTAACGGTCCTTCAGCCAGCCGCATTGTTCGATCGACCCGCCGGCGGACAGCCCGTCCCACAGATGATCCACCTGTGCCTGATCGGCACAATCGATCTGAAACGAAATGGCGTGGGTATAGGCGAACGCCGTACCGCCGTTGAGCGCCATGAAGCGATTTCCGCCCAGCGTGAAGCGAACGACCAGCACCGTTCCGGCAGCCCCGCCCGGCGCATCCACCGGGTTGCGCTGGACATGATCGATTCGCGAATCGGGCACCAGCGAGACGTAGAAACGCGCCGCATCCTCGGCCTCGGTGGCGAACCACAGGCATGGCGTAATCTTCGACATGACAGTCTCCCGTTTCGCCGGGTTCGCCGCAGGGCGCACCCGCCACACCCGGATCGACACCGAAACGCGACATTGGTTCCGTCAAATGATCAATCAGGTGAGCGCCGGGTTCGGCTCGCGCGGGTCGGCCGCGGGGTTGAGGATGCGGAACCGCGATCGCATCGCCAGAAACGGTTTTTCCAGAACATGATAGCTTGCCGCGGAAACCAGCAGGGTCAGCAACGCCGTCAGGATGAAGATCGCCCAGGGCGCACCGGCCTTGGACGCGATCGCCGTCGCCGCGTGCATGCAGAACAAATGGTACAGATACATGCCATAGCTGACCGTCCCGATATAATTCGGTACGCGCGATTCCAGCCCACGGGCCAACAGGCCCTGCGGCCGCAGGATGATGGCGGCGATGAACAAGACCGACACCCCGTGCAGGGCAAGGCGGAATGCCCCCGAAATATCAGCCGCCGGCAGGTTCAGCAGGGCGAGCAGCAGCAGGGCATAGGCCCAGCTTGCCCCGCGCCACCCCGCCACGCGCGCGACGATCGCATATGTGCCACGGCGATGGAGGAGGTGCGCCAGCGCGACGCCGAGCAGGATCGGCGTAAAGGTGGTCTGCAGGATTTCGGGATGCTGATCCGGCGCAAGGCCGAAATGCTGGGCGATCACCCCGTCGAGCAAGCCGAAATTCACCAGTTGATTGCCGACGAACGCCGCCAGCCAGATCGCCCCGCCGACCAAGGGGGCGGCGAAGGCTTCGACCAGCGGCCAGACGAGATAGAATTGTTCTTCCGTCGCGAGTGACCATGTCGGCGCCAGATTGGGCGCGTCCGGATGAAACCAGTTGGACAGATAGAGCGCATAAACGGGCAACCCGTTCACCAGTTTCGCGGTGTCCGGGCTGCCGGGCTTGAAGACGAGATAGACGACAACCAGCGCGGCAAGCAGGAAATAATAAGCCGGCACCAGCCGGAGCATGCGGCGTATCCAGAAATTCTTCAGCGAGACGCGCCCGCTTTTGGCCTTTTCGCGGATCAAAAGGGTGGCGATCAGGAACCCGCTGAGCGCGAAGAACAGATCGACGCCGAAAAACCCCCGGGTCATGATCGGCATCCAGGCCGGGTGCGGCGCATGGTGCCAGATGACCGCCAGGATCGCGAGGCAGCGAATGCCGTTCAGCCCCGCAAAATGCTGACGCCGGGTATAGGCGACATGCGCTTGGGCCGCGACGGCAATGTCCGTCTCATGCGGCGGGCGCGCATGTGAATCGTCGGCCATACCCATCCCCTTTGCCAGTCGCCGCCCGCTTATAGGCGGCGGATGCCCCCTGTCACCCGTGACCGCGCCTCAACTGCCCCTAGGCCGCACCAGTGACGCGGATCATCTAACTGACACTAAGGATAAAATCGTATAAGAGCGATTAGCATGATCAGGTACAATCCTGCGACGACTGCGCCACGACGCCTGAATCCAGCATCGTCTCGTCCCGTCAGGATCGCCAGCCACCCGCCGGCCCGGAATTTCATCATGCGCCTGCCAGCCAATATCCTGGCGCTTTCACCATGAAAGCAACGATATCGAAGCCATCCCATGGCATGGCTGCCAGTGCAGGGCATATGAAGAATTGTAAATTAACCTGAGTCCGCCTTCTATAACCCCCCAACAAGGTTAAATGAGGAAAATTGCGGGATCAGACCGGTACGAAAATGAGTTGATGCGACATGAGGATTGCCATTTTAGACGACGATCCAGCACTGGCGGCCCATGTAGAATCGGTCCTGCTGGAAGCAGGGCATAATTGCGCGACATTCCACAGCGGCCGGAAGTTGCTGAATGTCCTCCACCATGAAACCTTCGATCTGCTGCTGCTGGACTGGAATGTGCCTGATCTGACGGGCATCGCGCTGCTCGGCTGGATTCGCGAACATATCGAAAAGCCGCCACCGGTGATCCTGCTCACCAGCCGATCGGCCGAAGAGGATATCGTCGAAGGCCTGCGCGGCGGCGCCGACGATTATATCGTGAAGCCGCTGCAGGCCGTTGTCCTGGCCGCACGGGTGGAAGCCGTGCTGCGCCGCGCCTACCCGGCACCGGCCACCACCAGTATCGAAACCTTCGATAATTACGTTTTCGACACCAGCCTGGAAAGCATCACCCACGAAGGCACGCCGGTGCCGATGACGTCGAAAGAGTTTCTGCTCGCCCTGCTGCTGTTCCGTAATTTGCACCGGGCGCTGTCGCGTTCCTATATTTTCGACGCCCTATGGGGCCGACGGCCGGACCTGCCGACGCGCACGCTCGACGCCCATATTTCCAAAATCCGCAGCAAACTGAACCTGCGGCCGGAAAATGGCTATAAGCTGGTTCCGGTCTACGCTTATGGCTATCGGTTGGAAAAACTGCTGCCGGAGACTGTGGTGTGAAACCCGCCGTGAAGCGTTCGGTTTGGGCAGCGATACTGGCAATCGCGACGGCAGCGACTGCGGCGCCACGCCCGCCCCAGCCCATGGCCAGCTATGTGGTGCGCCCGGGCGACACCCTTTACACGCTGGCCGCGCAATATTTTGTCGGCCAGAATGATTTCGCGACGGTCCAGCGGATCAATCACATTGCCAATCCGTATCGCATTCCGGTTGGCCGCACGCTGAACATCCCGAAACATCTGCTGCGCCGCGAATTGACGGCCGCGCGGGTGAAAACGTTCAGCGGCCCGGTTGTCGTCACCGTCGCGGGCAGCAAGGCCGCCATCAAGGTAGGGCTGCCGATCGGCGAAACCAGCACGATCGAAACGGGCGCCAACGCCTTCCTGACGCTGGCGCTGGCCGATGGATCCATCGTTTCGATCCCATCGCAAAGCCGGGTGCAGGTGCAGCGGCTGCGACGCATCGTCATGACCGGAGCGGTCGAACGCGATTTCGCGATTGAACGCGGCCGCGCGCGCGCCATCGTCACGCCGATGCCCGATCCGGACAGTTCCTTCCACATCACCACGCCGGTTGCCGTCTCCGCCGTACGGGGCACGGAATATCGCGTCGGCTATGATCCGGCCGAACAGGAAGCGACGACCGAAGTGATCGAAGGCAAGGTTGCCTTTGCGTCATCCGACAAGCATCGAAACCTGCTGATCCCGGCCGGGTTCGGCACGTCGTCCGACAGTGCTGCGCCGAATACGCCGATCGCCCTGCTGGGCGCGCCGGTGCTGGTGCAGCCAGGCCGTACCCAGCACGAACCTGAACTGGCCTTTGCGCTGGAACCGATGGCAGCGGCCAAGGGCTATCATGTCACCATCGCGCGCGACGCCGGCTTCCTGGATGTGATCAGGGAGGAGGAAACCGCCACTCCGAGCACACAAATGGCGTCGCTGCCCGATGGCACCTATTTCGTCCGGGTCTCGGCAACCGACGCGAATGGCCTGGAAGGCCTGGCGGAAACCTATGCGTTCGAACGGCGGCTCAACAATGTCCGCACCGCGATGGATCAGAAGCAGGATCGCGGGCATCGCTATTATCAGTTCCGCTGGGATGCGCAGGGCCAGGGCATCCCCCGCTTCCGGTTTCAGCTTGGCACCTGCGGCGAAGCGGCTGCCCCGCTGGTCGATGAAGTCAGCCTCGATACGCGCAGCATAACCATCCGGGATCTCCCCGCCGGCACCTATTGCTGGCGGGTCATGTCCCTGCTGTTCGCCGACGGCAAAGCGAACGGCGCCTGGTCGCGCAGCGAGCGGTTTCACATCGCCACGACGCGATGACCGCCAGCCCCAGCGCCTTCCGGCTGCGGTTCGACTGGTGGCTGGTCGCCTTGCTTTCAAGCGCGCTGATCCTGTTCCTGGTGGCCGATCGGACGGCCGCGCGGATCGACAATCTGATTTACGATAATCTGCTGCGCATCGGCGAACGGCCGCCGGCCGCCGATATCCTGCTGGTGACGATCGACAATCGCAGCCTGCGCGAAATCGGGCCATGGCCGTGGCCGCGCGAACGCCACGCCGCCTTGTTGCAGGCTATCGCCAAGGCGCGCCCCCGCGCCATCATCGACGATATCCTGTTCACCGAACCCGGCCCGCCCGACGCCGATCACCGGCTGGGCGAAGCCATGGCGCAAGCCGGGGCGCCGGTTTTCGTGCCCTTGCTGCTGAGCGCGCCGGGCACGAATGGCGCGGCATTCGACGTGATCGAACCGATCGAACCGGTGCGAAAGGCCGCAGCCGGCATCGGCCACGCCAATCTGACGTTCGATGCCGACGGGCTGGTCCGCCGCATCGCCCTGTCCACCGGGGATGAAAAGCGCCGCTGGCCCCATGTGATCGCGCTCGCTTATCAGCAATTGCGTGGCGCGACCGACCCCACCCTGCCCCCGGCGCAGCGTTCGGCGATGATCGCCTATGCCGGCCCACCGGGCCATTTTCCGGCCATATCGGCGGCAAGCGTGCTGCGCGGCGAAGTGCCATCGCAATTCCTGCACAACCGGCTGATCTTGATCGGCGCGACCGGCGACGGGCTGGGAGACCAATATCCCACCCCGCTTGCCGGCCCCAGCGGCGTGATGCCGGGCGTCGAAATCCTTGCCAACCTGTTCGATTCGATGCTGACCGATCGCCTGATCCGGCCGGTGGAGGGCGTCGCACTCTATATCGCTGCGCTGCTGCCCCTGTGGGGGCTGCTGTTCGCGTTCCGCCGCCTCAGCCCGCGCCGCACGATCCTGCTGCTTTTCGCCCTGCTCGCGGTGATCTTCGCCGCGACCGCAGGGCTGATGCTGTTCGGAATCTGGTTGCCGCCGGCGGCCGCGATGATCGGCCTTGCCATCGTCTATCCGCTGTGGGGCTGGCGGCGGCTGGCGGCGGTGAGCGCCTATATGGTGAGCGAGCTGGAGCAACTGCGCGACGAACCCGAACTGCTGCCGTTCGACAAGACGCCGCTTACCGCAACAGACATTGTCGGCCGCCAGACACAATTGCTGGGTGACGCGATCAAACGCACCCGCGATCTGCGGCACTTCGTATCCGACCGGCTCCACCAGATGCCCGACGCGATGCTCGTCACCGATTGCGACGGGCAGATCATGCTGGCCAATCAGGAAGCGCAAAAGCTGCTGGCCAGCCTGACCGGGAACAACGGCACCGGCGAGAACATCACCGCCCTGCTCGGCCATTTCCAGCCCACCGACGCCACGATGCCCGTTTCCGTCTTCCCGCCCCCGCAGGCCGAGACCGCGACGGAAGTGACGACGGCGGACGGGCGTTTCTTCGATCTGCGCTATGCCCTGCAACATGCCAGCGACGGCCAGCCGGTTGGTTGGATCGCCCGGATCGTCGACATCAGCGACGCCAAGGCCGCATTGCGCCGGCAAGAAGATGTGCGCCAGTTGCTGACGCACGATATGCGATCGCCGCAGGCATCGATCATCGCGGTGATCGACCATAGCAGCGCCGACCAGATCGACCAGGAAATCGGCCGGCGGATCAAGGGCTATGCCCAGCGAACGCTGGCGCTGGCGGACAGTTTCGTCCAGCTCGCGCGCGCGGAATCGCACCAATATGCCCTTGAGGACGTCGACCTGGCCGATGTGCTGATCGACGCCGTGGACGATCTGTGGCCGCAATCATCGGCGCGCGGCATGCCGGTCATCCTTGAAGGCGAACGACACGACCTGTTCCTTTCGGGCGAACGATCGCTGTTGACGCGGGCGTTCATCAACCTGGTTGGCAATGCGATCAAATATAGCCCCGATGGCGGCACGATCCGCTGTCACCTCAGCCGGCGGGAAACCGCCGCTGGCGGCATTGCGGTATGCGCGATCAGCGATGAAGGGATCGGCATCGCCCCCGAACAACTGGCAACGCTGTTCGAACCGTTCCGGCGCGTATCCGGCGGGCGGGCGGCGCGCATCGAAGGCGTGGGGCTGGGGCTGGCTTTCGTGCGCGCCGTCATTGCCCGCCACGGCGGCAATGTTTCGGGCGCAAGCCGCCTTGGCGAAGGATCGACCTTTACAGTGGAATTGCCGCTGATCGATTGATCCGCAGCGGTTCTTCTACTGGCCGCGCATGGCGTTGCAGGCCGCCTCAACCAGGCGCGCAGCGCGCGCGGGATCAGCCTTGCGACCATGATGTTCGGTTGCCGACACCCGATAGACCTGCTGCGCGTTCGCCGCATCGATCACGCCGATCGTCACCAATGCCCGACCGCGCCGGCCCGACCCCTTCCCATCGGCCCAAACACCGGGGATTTGCGCCGATGGCGCGTCATCGTGCACGAAAACATTGGCGCCACCGGGGCGATCCGCAAAGGACCATTGGACGATATAGGCCGGATCCTTCTGTCCGGGCGCCGCCCCGATATCGACGAAACATTGCCGGACCTGCGGTTCAAGCGCGGCCAACAGCGCGGAATCATCAGGCTGCAGGATAAAAGACCACCCGGCGCCGGCCGGCAGCGCACCGCTGGTGGCCACGGCCTGCCGGGGCGGCCCTGCGCATCCGCCGACCAACAATCCGGCCAGAACGATCGATTTCGCAAAGGTCCCCATATGCATATGCCTCGATACCGCTTCGCTCCGCACCATGCCAGCCGCGATATCCCCTGCACAAGAAAGCCATTTTACACTGCTTGACGCGACCCCGCGCGCCGACCCGATTATCATGGTTTTTGTCCACCAAGGCCCCGGTGGGCAAACGGACAGGACTGCATCCGGCTATCGGGGAGAACGGAGCCATGTTGCCACCGCCTTCCCAAAAGCCCGAAAATGAGGGAGCCGCGTTTGCGAACCGGCTCCCTCCGGTCCTGACGGAGCAATTTTCCGTCCCACCAATCGGCGCTCATTGATTTGAAGGACAGCCCCCCGCCCCGGAACAGCAGAATGAACGCAATATCGTCATCCGCGGCCTTTGCCATGGCACGGCTGCATATCGCCCGCGCGCACGGCCAGACATTCCAGCGGATCAGCGCATCGCACACCTATACCCATATCGTGATCGGCCGCCCCAGCCTTGATCACGCCCTGACGCAAGGGATGGGCGCAGGCGCAAACCGGGCGCCACCAGACGGATATTATGATCGCTGGCAAGCGCTTGGCTGGTACGCCAGCGAAGACATCGCCACCCGGAGCGCGGCCATTTTGCGCCAGCAGGATTTCTGGGCGGAGATTCACAGCATCCCGGTGCTGATCACCAGGGCCATTTGATCCGTCCTTGACGAAAAAGAGGCCGCCATTGCTGGCGACCTCTAATGCGACCCTTCTGGGTATCTGATGATCATCTTATAGACGGTGCGAACGCCCCCGCAGAGTCAAACAAGGTTAAAATCGATCAATCCGGCAGGGCGTATGCCACGACATGATCGCCGGGCGTGGTGCCCATGAAGCCGTGGCCGCCCGCGGCGATGACCACATATTGCTTGCCGGTGCGGCCCGACGTGTAGGTCAGTGGGCTGGCCTGCCCGCCCGCGGGCAAACGCCCCTTCCACAATTCCTTGCCCGTCCGTGTATCAAACGCGCGCAGATAATTGTCGATCGTGGCGGCGATGAACGAAACGCCGCCCTTGGTGACGGCCGCGCCGCCGAGGTTGAAGACGCCCGGCACGGCGATGCCCAGGGGCGCGTGATCCTGCGTCGTGCCAAGCGTGGTTTCCCACACCAGCTTGCGGCTCTTGAGATCGACGGCGGCCAGCTTGCCCCAGGGCGGCGCGTTGCACGGCAGGCCGAGCGGCGACAGGAACGGCGCGAAATCGACCGCATAGGGCGTACCCCGCTGCGGCGACAGGCCCTTGTGGCCGTTTCCAGCACTCGCCGCCATCAGCCTGTCCGCTTCGGCACGCGGGACGAGGCGCACCGTCAACGGCATGTAGGAGGTGTTGACCACCATCAGCCCGCGGCCTTCATCCACCGCCACGCTGCCCCAGTCGATCACCCCGAAATTGCCGGGATATTGCAAGGTACGGCGCACCGACGGCGGGGTATATTTGCCCTGATAATCCATCTGGCGGAACTGGATGCGGCACCACAATTGATCGAGCGGGGTTGCCCCCCACATGTTCGCTTCGGTCAACGGCGGCGGGGTGAAGCTGGGCATGCCCGTCGACCAGGGCTGCGTCGGCGAATAGCGTTCACCGGGAATGTCGCCCTGCGGCGCGGGCCGTTCCTCGACCGTCGCCAGCGGTTTGCCGTTGCGCCGATCGAGCAGATAGACCTCGCCATGCTTGGTCGGCTGGATCAGCGCGGGCACGATTTGCCCGCCGACCGGCAGATCGACCAGCACCGGCTGCGAACCGACATCATAATCCCACAGATCATGATGCACCGTCTGGAATGACCAGCGCGCCGCCCCTGTCGCGGCATCGAGCGCGACGACCGAACTGGAATAGCGATCGGCCGCCGCCGTGCGCGTGCCACCGAAGAAATCGGGGGTGCTGTTGCCCGTGGGCACATAGACCAGGCCCAACTTGGGATCGGCGCTGAACAAGGTCCACGCATTGGGCGTGCCGGGGGTGAAGATTTCACCGGGCTTGAGCGCGCCCGCCCCTTCCGGCCGGCCGATATCCCACGCCCACAGAAACTTGCCGTTGCGGGCGTCGAACGCGCGAACCACGCCGGACGGCAGATCGGTGGCAACACCATCGAGCACGAACCCGCCGATCACCGCCGCATTGCCGATGATCGTCGCCGGCGACGTGGCATATTGGAAACCCGGCGTGACCGGGCCAAGCCCATCAAGCAGCGAAATTTCGCCATTGCGGCCAAAGCTCTGGCAGCGCTGGCCGCTATCGGCATCCAGCGCGATCATCCGCCCGTCGATCGTGGCGACCAGCACCCGGCGCGGGCAATCCGCCACCGGTTCCTGCGCTTCAAAATAGGAAACGCCGCGGCAGACGAGCATCGCCACGCCGCTGTCGTTGGCCTTGGGATCATGCCGCCAGCGTTCCTTGCCGGTGTCGGCATCGAGCGAAATGACGATATCGTGCGGCGTGCAAAAGATCAGGCTGTCGCCCACCTTGATCGGCGTCGCTTCGAACATGAAGGCCGATTTCGTGGCCGGGTAATTGGCCGCGATATCGCCGGTCCGATAGGTCCAGGCCACCGTCAGCCTGTCGACATTCTCCGGCGTGATCTGCGACGCGGGAGAATAACGCGTGGCGGATGCGGTTCGGCCAAATTCGGGCCAGTCATCGCCGCCGGCGCCGATCGGCGCGGCGGTGGCCGCCTGATCCTGCGCGGACAAAGCGACATGCCCAAAGGCGAGCCAACCGGCACCGCCCAGCGCCGCCACGCCGGCAACCGCCATGACCGCAGCAGCGGTGCTGCGGCCCTTGCGGCCCGGTGCGGCGGGACTTGTTCCGCCGCCAAGCGGGCGCTGCACCCAGGGCATCAGCATATAGATGCCGATCGCCAGCGGCCCGCCCACCCGTGGCAGCAATTGCCAGAAATCCGCGCCCACTTCCCAGAACGCCCAGGCAATCGTGCCGGCCAGAACCGCAAGATAGATCCACACGCCGGATCGTTTTCCGCGGCAGATCAACACGCCGGATGCGACACAGCCGAGACCGGTGATCAGGTAATAAGGCGAGCCGCCAAGCTGGATCAGCCAGCCGCCGCCCAGCCCCAGCGCCAATCCGACAAGGGCAAGAAACCCGCCCAGCAGCCACAGGCCAATCCGCGCCATATCGCCATCCCCTAATCCAGCCCGGCATGATTCGCCTGTGGTTGCGCAAAGACGTATGTTTCATGTCCTTTGGCGATGGTTTGCGCAATCACCCATCAAAACACACCGCGTATCCGCAATCGCATTCGTGGCACAAAGATCGCGCGCCAACCGCATCCGCGCGCGGCGGATACCGTCATGGACCGCGCACCGGCCTTGCGCCAGCCAGCCATGGCGCGTTTTCGCTTCAACCCGGTCCCGCCTCGTGTAGAGGGTGGACCCAATGCTGGGAGTCGCGATGCGGGTCGGTTTTCTCTTCAATCACGATCAGGTTCACCAGGTTGCCCACAGCCTTCCGGTCGCGCTGGCGCTGGCGGAAGCGGGCACCGGCGCCGAAGTGGTTCTGGCGACCACCAATGACCGGGTTGAAGCCGAAGTCCGGCGGCTGGCGGGCGATGCGATCGGGCGCAGCCTGACGCTGGTGCGGCTAGGCCTGCGCAAAGCCGCCAGCCGGATCGTCGCGCGCGTCGCCGGCCGGCTGGCCCCTGCCGCCAAGCTGCTTATCTATGGCGACAATCTGGATTTCTTTCGTTCGCTCGACATCCTTGTCGTCGCGGAAAAGACGTCGCTGGCCTTGAAGACCCGTTATGGTCTCGACAGGCTGAAGATCATCCATACCCGCCATGGCGCGGGGGACCGGGCGATCGGTTTCGACAAAGCGAGCGCGGGCTTCGATCATGTGCTGGTGTCCGGCCCGAAGATTCGCGACCGGCTGATCGCCGAAGCCCATCTCGATCCCGATCGCATCACTATTGTCGGCTATCCGAAATTCGATCTGCATGCGCCCGCAAGCCGGCACGAACCGGCCCCGCATGGCCGGCCGGTGGTGCTCTATAATCCGCACCCATCCCCGCATTTGTCGTCCTGGTACAAGATGGGCCGGCAGATCCTGGACTGGTTCATCGCGCACCCCGAATATGAACTGATCTTCGCGCCGCACGTGATGCTGTACGAACGGCCGTTCGTGCTGACGATCGATCAGTTGCGGGTCGACCGCCCCGGCCCGATCGAACAACGGTTCCGGCAAGCGCCCAACATCCATATCGATCTTGGCAGCCGGGCATCGACGACGATGGAATATACCAACCGCGCCGATATCTATCTGGGCGACGCCAGTAGCCAGATTTACGAATTTCTGATCGAGCCGCGCCCGTGCGTGTTCGTCGACGCGCATCACACGCCATGGCAGGGCGATGCGAACTTCGCCCACTGGACGGCAGGCCCCGTCATCGGCGACGTCGCCGAACTCGGTTCCGCACTGGCAAATGCGCGCCGCGATCAGGACAGGCTGTACCGCCCAGTGCAGGAACGCCTTTTCAACTACAGCTTCGACCTTGCCGAAACCCCTTCATCCCAACGGGCAGCGCGGGCCATAGCCCAGGTGGCGGGCCTCGTCTGGCCCACCGCATTGCCTGAACCGGCGACCCAGCACGATGCGTGAAGCCGCACCGGCCGGGATCGTACGGCGCATCTATGGCAATCTGGGTCGCCTGCTATCCGGCAAGGCGGCCGCCGGGATCATCAGCCTGATCTACATGATCGTCGCGGCGCGCGCGCTGGGGCCAACCGATTATGGCGTGCTGATCCTCGTCCATGGTTTCGCCCTGACGGTGGGCGGCATCGTCGAGTTTCAGGGCTGGCATGCGGTGGTCCGCTATGGCGCGAGCGCGCTGTCCCGCGATGATCGGCCGGCGCTGGCGCGGCTGCTGCGCTTCATCGGCACGGTGGAAATGACCGCCGGGATCGCCGCCGTGCTGGCAGCGGCGATCCTGGCCCCCATTCTTGGCCCCGGACTAGGCTGGTCGGCAACGGCCCTGGCCTTTGCCATTCCCTACAGCCTCGCGGTGCTGGCATCGGTACGATCCACGGCCGCCGGATATCTGCAACTGATGGGCCGGTTCGATCTGCTCGGCATCCACAACGCGATATCGCCGACGGTTCGGCTGGTGGGCGCGCTGATCGCGTGGGCGGCGGGCCTTGGCCTACAGGCATTTCTGATCACCTGGCTCGTCGCCGCGCTCGTCGAATGGCTGACGATGTGGCTGATGGCGATCCACGTCGCCCGCAAAACACTGGCCGGAACGTCGCTGCGCGGTGGATTGCACGGCGTGCTCGCCCAGAATCCGGGCATCTGGCGTTTCATGATCACCGCCAATGCCGATGTTACGCTGGGCGAACTGGCCGGCCGCGTGGCCCCGCTGGTGATCGGCTGGATACTGGGCCCGCAAGCCGTTGGCCTCTATGCGATCGCGCAGCGCGCAACCGTGGTGATTTCCCAACCCGCCCAGATCCTGGGTTTCGCCGCTTATGCCGAACTGGCGCGGCTGGTGGCGGCCGGCGGACATGGCGCCAGATTGCGACGCGCCGTGCTCCACAGCATCGCGATCGCAGCCGCAGCCGCCCTTCCGGTGCTGATCATCCTGCTTGTGTTCGGGCGGGAAATTGCCGTCCTGATCGGGGGATCGGCCTATGCGGGTGCCGCTGCCGTCATGTTCTGGCTGGCCTGCGCGCGCGCGATCCTGCTGGTTGCCCCGCCCGCCAGCGCCGCGCTGGTCGCGCTGGGCCGCCCCGGCCGGTCGGTGACAGCCAATCTGGTGGCCAATCTGGGCCTGTTGCCGCTGTTGCCGCTGATGCTCAAGCAATTCGGCCTGATTGGCGCGGGCTGGCATGCGATGCTGCAAGCGGGCGCGACCGCCGCGCTGCTGCTGTGGTTCGCGCTGCACAAGAACACCACCCCTGCCCCCGACATCGCGACGAAGGCCCCCTGATGCGCATCGCCTACATCATCAATTCGGTGGAAGGCGGCGGCGCCGCGGGGCCGGTGCCCGCCGTCACCCGTATATTGCGCAACCATGGCGCCGACGTCCGCGTCTTCGCGCTCACCGGGCGCGATCGGCGCGGGCTGCCGGCGATGCTGGACGCCGGGCTGGAAGTCAGCATCCGCCCGGATGGCGAAAAGGATCATCTGGCCGCGTTGCGCTGGATCACCGAAAGCCTGACGGCCTGGCGGCCCGACATCATCTGGACATCGCTGACCCGCGCAACCCTGCTGGGCCAGATTGCCGGCCAGCGCATGGGCATCCCGGTGGTGAGCTGGCAGCATGCCGCTTATCTCAAACCCGCAAACCGGCTGCTGCTGCGCGCGCGCCAGAAGCGATCGGCCTTGTGGATCGCGGATTCGCATTGCGTTGCATCGCTCACCGCTGCCCGCCTTGCCGTTCCCGCCGAACGGCTGGCGATCTGGCCCTTATTCTCGGCCGATCCCGCCGCACCACAGGCAACGCCCTGGCAACCGGGCGAACCGGTCCGCATCGGCACGCTGGGCCGGCTGCACCCGGTAAAGGGATATGACGTGCTGATCGGCGCGCTGGCCCGGTTGAAGGCCGATGGTTTCAACCCGCCCGCCCCGTTCGAAGTGGTCATCGCCGGCGACGGCGCCGGGCGGGCCGTGCTCGAACAGGCGATCCGCGACGCCGGCGTCGGCAATTTCAGGCTGGCCGGCTACACCGAAAATCCGCGCGATTTCCTGGCCGGCCTGCACCTTTACGTCCAGCCGTCACGATCCGAAGGGCTGTGCATCGCCGTCCACGAAGCGATGCAGGCTGGCTTGCCGACCATCGCATCGGCGGTGGGTGAAATGCCCTATTCGATCGTCGATGGCACAACCGGCCTGGTGGTGCCGCCGAATGACGAGGCGGCCCTGGCATCCGCGCTTGCCCGGCTGCTGGCCGAACCTGAACAACTGGCCACATTGGGTGCGGCGGCGCGGGCACGGGCGCTGGATCGCTTCGGCGCGGACGCCTTTGCCGCCGCCGGGGCCGATATCATGCGCCGGTTGCCGCGCCCCTGATCATCCGCGCCAGATCGATCAGCCAGCCCCGGCCCGACCGATCGACCCGCTTGGCATCGATCAGCGTGAACGGCCCGCAGGCGGCCAGCGTATGCAGCCCTTCGACATAAGGGGCAAAAGCAGGTGGTGCGGCGATCCGCGCGCCCAGACGGGTTTCGATCCGCTCGGGCGTCAACACCGGCATATGCAACAAGCGCACCGCGCCGCCATAGGTGCGGCTGCAATCCTGCACCGGCAGGACCACCTCGCCATCCAGCAGGAACGGCGTTCCCCCGGCCGCGCGCCGCCACGATCCAGGCGGACCGGATTGCCGGGATGGACATGCCATTCGCCGGTCAGTTCATCCGCCCAGGCCGCATGCAGGCTGCCAAGCCGCATATCCTTGCTGGTCGACGCGCTGTAGAATAGCCACCATCGCCCATCATGCCGAAACGGCGTCGCATCGACCGCCGCGCCATCCAGCGGGAGCCGTGCCACCGCCTGCCAGCCCGTGGGAAAATCATCCGCGCGATACAGCGTCAACGTGCCGGACCTGTTGGCTTCGGGCAGCATCCAGATCGCCCCGTCCGCTTCGAACACATTGGGGTAGGACAGATGCCATGGTTCGCGCAGCACCGTTTGGCGGCCGATGAACGCCAGATCGCGATCGAACCGCAGCAGATCGATCACGCCATGCCGCGTGCGATAATCATATTGTTCGACAAACAGATGGAGAATGCCATCGCGCCACAAGCCGAACGGATCGGCATCGAACGTGAAGGACGGGCCAGTATCCAGCCACGTCACGCGGCTGCCATCGTCCAGGCCATGCCGGGCAATCCGGTCGATCGGGGCGTGAACGATACCCACCCGCCATAGATCGCAACGCCGCGGCATATCAGCCCTGCCCGCCCAGGTCGCTACACCGGCAGGCAGTGCCCCGCCGCGTGATCGCCCCCATGCCCGCGCCGCGCCGCGCTACAACCATTCGATCCTCCGCAGGGCCGGTTCATCGGCGATCATCGCCGACCGACCCCGCATCGCTGTAGCGTGCTATTTGAATTTGGCGAAGGCGCACCGCCGCCGTTCCCGCGGCAGGCACGGATTACCCGATCGCGACCTTAACGCAGCGCGGCCTTAATGCGCCGCGACATTCATCTTGAGCATCGGCCCCATGGTGGATGGGGGGACAATCTGGATACCGCCCAGTTCCGCCGCCTTGCGCCGATATTCGGCCGCCATCGCCAGATGCATCTTGCGCGCGGGCACATCATCGGTCGCGGCGGCCAGCTGCTCGTGCATTTCGGCACGTTCCAGATATTCCGCCGGATTATCCTTGCTGAACATAAGGCACACTCCAGTCCCCTGCTCCTGATCCGGGCGGCGCACCGTTGTACCGTGGCACCACGTCCGGTCCACTATCAGATCGGGTCGCGCCAGCCGCTTAAAGCCACGCCGCTTCCACCGGGAAAAGCGCGTCCACCGTGCTGCATCCGACGCGCATCTTCGAAAAATCTGATCTCCTGCGTCTACGCCGAACGGGACCGAAAGGGAAACGAAATCCCGGTCTGGTGCGGTCAGCCGGGGCTGCCCGCGCGCGGCTGCACGCGGTGTTGCCTATATTCCCTGCCACTCTCCCGATCGCGTTCGGCAAGGCATACTTCATACCCCCACAGATCGGCCAGGTGCTGCAACACGGCCGTGACATCGCCATCCGCCAACAGCACGCCATCGCTGACGCTATGTTCCAATATCAGCTTGCGATCCCCGGCCAGATCGACATCGACGATCTGGATATCCGGTTCCTGCCGGCCAATATCATGGTGCAGCGCCAGCGCGCGGCGGATAGCGCGATAGCCCCGCTCATCATGGATCGCATCGACCCGCAGCTTCGGATCGGCCGCATGGTCGTCCAGCTTGAACAGCCGCCAGTGGCGGATCATGTGCGGGCTGAGAAACTGGACGAGGAAACTTTCGTCGCGATAATTGGCCCAGATATGCCTGAGCACCCCGTCCGCATCGCCCTTGCCGGCGATATCGGGAAACCAGATGCGGTCCTCGTCGGTGGGTTCACGGCAGATGCGGCCGATATCCTGCATGATGCCGAACCCCAGCGCATAAGGGTTCAGCCCGCCATAATGGCCGGAATCGAACATCGGCTGATAAACGACGTTGGTGTGTGACTGGAGAAATTCCATGAACGAACCGTCAGTGAGCCGGCCGGCTTCGTGCAGCGCCGTCATGATGCGGTAATGGCAATAAGTGGCCGCCCCTTCGTTCATCACCTTGGTCTGGCGCTGCGGGTAGAAATATTGCGCGATCAGCCGGATGATCCGCAGGATTTCGCGCTGCCATGGCGCGAGTTTCGGCGCTGACTTTTCAAGAAAATAGAGGATATTTTCCTGCGGCAGATTGAGCGCGTGGCGGCGCTGATCCACCGCCACCGGGGCCTGCGCCGCCTTCTTCGGCAGGGTACGCCACAGATCGTCGTAAATGCTTTCCTGATAGGCGCGGCGTTCACTTTCGCGCGCCGCTTCCGCCAGCAGATCGCGCGCACGGACGCGCGGATAGCGGTGGATGCCCTGGTTCATCAGCGCGTGGGCGGCATCCAGCAGCCGTTCGACCGCCTGTTCGCCATATCGCTCCTCGCAACTCGCGATATAGCGTTTGGCAAATTCCAGATAATCGATAATGCCGCCCGCATCGGTCCATTGCTTGAACACATAGTTATTCTTGAAGAAATGATTATGCCCGAAGGCAGCGTGGGCGATGACGATCGCCTGCATCGTCGCGCTGTTTTCCTGCATGATATAATTGATGCAAGGGTTCGAATTGATCACCATCTCATAAGCCAGCCCGCGCAGGCCCTTGCGGTACATCGCCTCATTGGCCAGAAACTGTTTCCCGAACGACCAATGCTTGTAGAAAAGCGGCATGCCCGTGGACGCATAGGCATCCAGCATCTGTTCGACGGTGATCACCTCGATCTGGTTGGGATAGATATCGAGTTTCATCTCGCCCAGCGCGATCCGTTCGACCGCATCATGGATGCGACGGATGAGATCGAAGTCCCAGTCGCTGCCCTCGAACAGCGGGGTATCGGTGCGCACGCTCATCCGTCGCGTCCCCGATCGGCCACGCCGCGCCGCTGGAACAGTTCACGGAACACCGGATAGATTTCGCGACGATGGTGCACCTTGCGCATCGCAAACCGCCCCTTCGGCCCCGCCACCGCCTGATACGCGCGCCACAGATCGCTGTCGGCGGTGACGCTGCCTTCCACCATCGGATCCTCCTCGCGCCCGACTTCGAGATAAGCGACATATTGGCTGATCGGCAGAATTTCGTCCTGCATCAGGCTGCACGTCAACGGATTGTCCCGCGTCAGATTGTCGCCGTCGGAAGCCTGCGCGACATAGATGTTCCAATCGTCCGGCCGATAACGCTGGGCGACGACCGCCAGCATCTTGGCCAGTGCGCTCGACACCAAGGTGCCGCCGGTTTCGGGGCTGTAGAAGAAGGTCTGTTCATCCACCTCATCGGCATGATCGGTATGCCGGATGAACACCACGTCGACATGGCGATAGCAGCGGGTGAGGAATAGATGGAGCAGCGCGAAGAAGCGCTTGGCCAGATCCTTCATATGCTCGGTCATCGAACCGGACACATCCATCAGGCAGAACATCACCGCGCGCGCGACCGGCCGGGGGTTTGCTTCATAGCGACGATAGCGCAGATCGACCGGATCGACGTAGGAGATCAGCCGGCGGCGGCGTTCGATCCGGTCGCGTTCATCGCGTAACGCCGCCAGCCGCGCATCGTCCCCCGGTTCGGGCGGGTTGCGCCCTTCGATCCGGGCGATTTCCTCATCCAGTTCGCGCAAGTCTTCCCGGCTTGGCCGTCTGAGCGCGAGGCGGCGGGCCATGGCGTGGCGCATCGTGCGCGATACCGACAGGCTGGCCGGGGATCCGCTCGTCGTATAGCCGGCGCGGCGGACACCTTCGATCTCGTCCGCCGCCAGCCGGCGCTTGGCAAGATCGGGCAGTTCGAGATCATCGAGGAACAGATCGAGAAATTCCTCGCGCGTCAGGACAAAGCGAAACTCGTTTTCGCCGTCCCCTTCCCCTGCCCCCGATCCACCGCCACCGGCCGGATCGGGCCGATCCATCGTATCGCCTTCCATATATTCGCGGTTGCCGGGCAGGACGTGATCGCGGTTTCCTCCCTGGCCGGATCGATGGAAGGTCGGTTCGTTCATCCCATCGCGAACGATCGTGACCTCGCCTTCCTGATCGAGTTCGCGGATGCTGCGATCCTTCAGGCTGTCGCGCACCGCCCGCTGCACCAACGTCTTCACCCGCCGCAGGAAGCGCTGTCGATTGACCAGGCTCTTGCCGCCGGGGTTCAGGCGTCGATCGATGATGTGCATGTGCGGCTAGCCAGCCAGCCTCCCTCCTCACCCCGCCTGCTTGACGCGCATGTACCATTCGACGAGGCGGCGGACCTGGCGTTCGGTGTAACCGCGCGCCGTCATCCGTTCGACGAATTCACCATGCTTCTTTTCGGTTTCGCTATCCTGCTTCGATCCGAAACTGATCACCGGCAGCAGATCTTCGACCTGGCTGAACATCCGCCGTTCGATCACGTCGCGGATCTTTTCATACGATGTCCAGGATGGATTGCGCCCTTCGTTGCCGGCCCGCATCCTGAGCGCGAACTTCACCACTTCGTTGCGGAAATCCTTGGGGTTGGCGATACCCGCCGGCTTTTCAATCTTCGACAATTCCTGATTGATCACTTCGCGATCAAGCAATTGCCCGGTGTCGGGATCCTTGAAATCCAGATCCTCGATCCACGCATCGGCATAAGCGACATAGCGGTCGAACAGGTTCTGGCCATAATCGTGGTAGGATTCGAGATAGGCCTTCTGGATTTCGTTGCCGATGAATTCGGCATAGCGCGGCGCCAGCTCGCCCTTGATATATTCCAGATAGCGGGTTTCGGTTTCGGTGGGGAATTGTTCCTGCCGCACCATCCGTTCCAGCACGTACATCAGGTGCACGGGATCGGCGGCAATTTCGGGTGTGTCATGGTTGAAAGTCGACGCCAGCGCCTTGAACGCAAAACGCGTCGAAATGCCGTCCATGCCTTCGTCGACGCCGGCCGCATCCTTATATTCCTGCATGCTCTTGGCGCGCGGGTCGGTCTCGCGCAGCGTTTCGCCGTCATAGACCCGCATCTTCGAATAAGCGTTTGAATTTTCATGCGCGCGTAGCCGGGTCAACACCGCGAAGCGCGCCAGCATATCGAACGTGCCGGGTGCGCAGGGCGCCGCCGCCAGTTCCGATCCGCGCACCAGTTTTTCATAGATATGCCGTTCTTCGGTGGCGCGCAGGCAATAAGGCACCTTGATCACGTAGATGCGATCGATGAACGCTTCATTATTCTTGTTATGCTTGAAATTCTGCCATTCGGATTCGTTCGAATGCGCCATGATGACGCCCGAAAACGGGATCGCGCCGATATTTTCGGTGCCGATATAATTGCCCTCCTGCGTCGCCGTCAGCAGCGGATGGAGCATCTTGATCGGCGCCTTGAACATTTCGACAAATTCGAGAATGCCCTGGTTGGCCCGGTTCAGCCCGCCCGAATAGCTGTAGGCATCGGGATCGTTCTGCGACAGCATTTCGAGCTTGCGGATATCGACCTTGCCGACCAGCGACGAAATATCCTGATTATTCTCATCCCCCGGTTCGGTTTTCGAAATCGCGATCTGGTGGGTGCGCGACGGCATCAGCCGCACCACCTTGAACCGCGAAATATCACCGCCAAACTCATCCAGCCGTTTGCGGCACCACGGGCTGAGCAACCCCAGCAACCGCCGGCGCGGGATGCCGAACTGATCCTCGATCGCCGCCCCGTTCACGTCGGGATCGAACAGGACGAGCGGGCTTTCGAAGATCGGGCTGATATCGTCGCCAGCCTTCAGCGCGTAGATGGGGTGCACTTCCATCAACGCCTTCAGCCGTTCGGCGAGCGAGGATTTGCCGCCCCCCACCGGCCCCAGCAGATACAGAATCTGCTTGCGCTCCTCCAACCCTTGCGATGCGTGGCGGAAGAAGCCGACAATCTGTTCGATCGTCTCTTCCATCCCGTAAAATTCGGCGAAGGTGGGATAGGTGCGGATCGTGCGGTTCATGAAGATCCGGCCGAGCCGCTGATCGCGTGCCGTATCGACGATTTCAGGTTCGCCGATCGCCGCCAGCAGCCGTTCCGGCGCCGTCGCGTACATCAAAGGATCCGCGCGGCACCCGCGCAGATAATCCTCCAGCGTCATTTCTGCCTGGCGGCGGGCCTCGTACGTCCGAACATAATCGGAGAACAGATCATTGGTCGCCATATCGACTCCTGCAGTAAGCAGCAGCACCGGCAAGCAATATACCACATCAGATGAAGGCTGTACGAACGAAGCGATACTTTCGACAATTTAACTGTCCCGATGCGGGAGGGCGTGTCGTTCGGGCCACACTAGCGACTGGTGCGCGATACATCAGGGGCGCATCGCTTCAATCTAGGCGGGCTGGGCACCGACCGAAATCAATCATAGGTGATCTTGATGCGCGCGGCCGCCTCGGCGGCGATGCGGCGGGCTTCGTCAGTGGTGGCGCCCGATGCCAGCGCCACCGCCATCCGCCGGTTCGTCCGCGTCGTCGGTTTGCCGAACACCCGCACATCGACATCATGGTCAGGCGTACCCAGCGCCATCGCATCGGCCACGCCGTCGATGTGGAAACCCTCCGCCTCGCGATCGGCCAGCACCACCGCCGATGCGGTCGGCCCGTGCAGGCGGATCGCGTTGATCGGCAGGCCAAGGATCGCGCGGATATGGAGATCGAACTCCGTCAGATTCTGCGACAGCAACGTCACCATGCCGGTGTCGTGCGGGCGCGGCGACAATTCGGAAAAGATCACTTCATCGGCGGTGACGAAGAATTCGATCCCGAAAATGCCATAGCCGCCGAGATTATCGACCACCTTGGCGGCCATCGCCTGCGCATCAGCCAGGTGCGCCGCACTCATCGGTGTCGGCTGCCAGCTTTCCTGATAATCGCCCCGTTCCTGGCGGTGGCCGATCGGCGGGCAGAACAAAACGCCATCGCGGGTGCGCACGGTGAGCAAGGTGATTTCATAGTCGAAGGCCACGAATTCCTCGACGATCACCTTGCGCCGATCGCCGCGCATGTTGGCGACGGCATAATCCCACGCGGCTTCCAGCCCGCTTGCGTCGGCGACCGTCAACTGCCCCTTGCCCGATGATGACATCACCGGCTTGATCACGCATGGGAAACCGGTGTGCGCGGCGCCGGCCCGCACCTCATCGAGATTTTCGGCGTAGCGATAGCGCGAGGTGCGCAGGCCCAGTTCGGTCGCGGCGACTTCACGGATGCGATCGCGGTTCATCGTCATGTAGGCGGCGCGCGCAGAGGGCACGACGGTGAAGCCTTGGGCTTCCACCTCCTGCAGCACTTCGGTGCGGATCGCCTCGACCTCGGGCACGATATAATCGGGCCGGTGCTTTTCGATCGCAGCGCGCAGCCGATCGGCATCGAGCATCGAGAAGGTTTCCTGCTCATCCGCCACCTGCATCGCAGGCGCCCCGGCATAATTGTCGCAGGCGACGACATGGCAGCCCAGCCGTTTGGCCGATATCGCAAATTCCTTGCCGAGTTCTCCGGATCCGAGCAGCAGCAGCTTGGCGGTATAGGCCATGAGATCAATCCATCCGTGGTTTGATGCTGGTTACACAGCGCTTGCCGCGATCTCAATGGATCGCCGCCAGCCCCCCACGCCGCCAGCCAGAATCCGCCTTGTCACCTTGAAGGCCATGCGCAATAATAAATAGCATTCATTTTGAAGGCCGCCTTCGTGCGGCGTGAATTGCATGGAGAGGACAAGAAGATGGCAAATGCCAATGGCCAGTGGGACTGCGTAACCAAGACACCGATGGGCGATCAGAAATCCGTCTTCACCATCGTGGCGGACGGCGATACCTTCACCGGCAGCAACGAAGGTCCGACGGGCGCGATGGAAGTGCTGGACGGCAAGATCGACGGCAACACGCTGACCTGGAAGATGAAACTGAAGATGCCGCCGCTGTCGTTTGACGCCACCGCGACGGTTGACGGCGATACGCTTACCGGTGCGGCCAAAAGCGGCATGCTTGGCACCATGCAGATGACCGGCACGCGCAGGGCGTGATGCCTTCGGCTCCGCCGGCCTGAACGCTGGCGGAGCAACCACGATCCGCGACAGGACCGCTTGTGCGGCACGCGCGATACCGTGGCCGCCTCCTGAATTTGCGCAATATAATGGGCCATGGCCCCACCGCCGTGCTGACACGCGGATCGGTGGATGGCGACCCCGGCGTGACTCGAACACGCAACATCCTGCTTAGAAGGCAGGTGCTCTATCCAGTTGAGCTACGGGGCCTGCTGCGGCTGGTTAGCCGCTTCACCCGCCGGCCGACAATGCCAAAGTCGCATGTCGCACCCGAAAACGAAGATCCTCTATCCGTCGTCCGAACCGGCATTGGCCCGGACGACGGATAAGGCTGGATCATTCCGCGGCGACGGCCGCCGCATTTGCATCTTCGTCGGTCAGCGGATGATCAAGCCGCGACACCATTTCGCGCGGGCAAACCTGCCAGAAATGATGCCGCCAGCGATCCCAATCGTCGAGAACCGTGTTCGACCATTTGCTGTCGGTGGCCACGGCATGTTCGGCGATCAGGCCCTTGAGCCGGGTTTCCCAATGGACCGACGCCAGGCGCTGCCACAGGATGCTTTCCGGGTTCGCCCGATCGGCGAAGTCACCCTGTTCGTCGAGCACGAACGCCATGCCCCCCGTCATGCCGGCGCCGAAATTCTGGCCGACTTGCCCCAGGATCACGGCGGTGCCGCCGGTCATATATTCGCAGCCATTGGCGCCGCAGCCTTCGACGACGACGGTCGCGCCCGAATTGCGGACCGCGAAGCGTTCGCCCGCCTGGCCGGCGGCAAACAGCTTACCCGCCGTCGCGCCATAGAGCACGGTGTTGCCAAGGATCGTGTTCGACTTGCTTTCCAGCGGCGACGACACGGTGGGCCGCACCGTGATGATCGCGCCCGAAAGCCCCTTGCCGACATAATCATTGGCGTCGCCGAACACTTCGAGCGTCAGCCCCTTGGCCGCGAACGCGCCGAGCGACTGGCCCGCGCTGCCGCGCAGGCGGACATGGACGTGGCCGTCAGCCAGCTTCGACATGCCGAAGCGGCGGACGATTTCGGACGAGAAACGCGTGCCGACGGCGCGATGCGTGTTGCGCACCGTATAGGTCAGCTGCATTTTTTCGCCGCGTTCGAACACGGCCTTGGCATCCGCGATCATCTGCGCGTCGAGGCTGTCCGGCACTTCGTTGCGGAAGGTCGGGATGTTGAAACGGCGCTTGTCGTCCGGCGCGTCGACCTTGGCCAGCACCGGGTTCAAGTCGAGATCGTCGAGATGTTCGGCGCCACGGCTGACCTGACGGAGCAGTTCGGTACGGCCGATCACTTCGTCGAGCGAGCGCACGCCGAGCTTGGCAAGGATTTCGCGCACTTCCTCGGCGATGAAGGTCATCAGGTTGATCACCTTTTCGGGCGATCCGACGAACTTCTTGCGCAGTTCTTCATCCTGCGTGCACACGCCCACCGGGCAGGTGTTCGAATGGCACTGGCGGACCATGATGCAGCCCATCGCCACCAGCGACAGCGTGCCGATGCCGAACTCCTCGGCCCCCAGGATCGCGGCGATCACGATGTCACGCCCGGTCTTCAGGCCGCCATCGGTGCGCAGCTTAACCCGATGCCGCAACCCGTTGAGCGTCAGCACCTGATTGGCTTCGGTCAGCCCCATTTCCCACGGCGTACCGGCATATTTCACCGACGTTTGCGGGCTGGCGCCGGTGCCGCCGACATTGCCGGCAACGAGGATCACGTCGGCATGCGCCTTGGCGACACCCGCCGCGACCGTGCCGATGCCCGCCTGGCTGACAAGCTTCACGCACACCCGCGCCCGCGGATTGATCTGTTTCAGATCGTAGATCAGCTGGGCAAGATCTTCGATCGAATAGATGTCATGGTGCGGCGGCGGCGAAATCAGCATCACGCCGGGGGTGGAATGCCGAAGCTTGGCGATCTGCGTCGTCACCTTGAAACCGGGAAGCTGGCCGCCTTCGCCGGGCTTGGCGCCCTGGGCCACCTTGATTTCGATTTCTTCGGCCGCGTTCAGATATTCAGCGGTGACGCCGAAACGGCCGGACGCGATCTGCTTGATCACCGAATTGGCGTTGTCGCCATTTTCATAGGGCTGGTAGCGCGACTTGTCCTCGCCACCTTCGCCCGACACGGCCTTCGCACCGATCCGGTTCATCGCGATCGCCAGCGTTTCGTGCGCTTCCGGAGAAAGCGCGCCAAGCGACATGCCCGGCGTCACGAACCGCTTGCGGATCTCGGTGATCGCTTCGACGCTGTCGATCGCGATCGCCTCGCGCGCCCAGTTGAATTCGAGCAGGTCGCGCAGATAAACCGGCGGCTGATCCTTCACCCCGCGCGAAAACTGCAGATAGGTCGAATAGCTGTCGGTCGACACCGCCGTCTGCAACAGGTGCATCAGCTGCGCCGAATAAGCGTGCGTCTCGCCGCCGTTGCGCTGACGATAAAAGCCGCCGATCGGCAAGGTCACGACGCCTTCGTCATAGGCCTGATCATGGCGCAGCCGGGCGGCGTACTGGAGCGAGGCATAGCCTTCGCCCGAGATCTTGGCCGGCAG
Source organism: Sphingomonas sp. KC8 (assembly GCF_002151445.1). Lineage (GTDB taxonomy): Bacteria > Pseudomonadota > Alphaproteobacteria > Sphingomonadales > Sphingomonadaceae > Sphingomonas_E. Next base: position 3,326,434 of record NZ_CP016306.1, on the reverse strand, counting down.
GCCGGGGAACAGATCGTTGACCAGCGCGCGCGACAGGCCGACCGCTTCGAAATTATAACCGCCGCGATAGCTGGAGATCACCGCGATCCCCATCTTCGACATGATCTTCAAGAGACCATCGTCGATCGCCTTGCGATGCCGCTGCAGGCATTGTTCGATCGTCAGATCGCCGAACAGGCCGCGCTGGTGACGATCCAGGATCGCCGCTTCGGCCAGATAGGCGTTCACCGTGGTCGCGCCGACGCCGATCAGCACCGCATAATAATGCGTGTCGAGGCATTCGGCCGACCGCACATTGATCGACGCATAGGACCGCAACCCCTTGCGCACGAGGTGGGTGTGCACCGCCGCCGCGGCCAGGATCATCGCCATCGAGACGCGGCCCGGCCCGACATTCTCGTCGGTCAGGAACAGTTCGGTCTTGCCTTCGCGGACGGCCTTTTCGGCTTCGGCGCGGACATGCGCGATCGCCTGGCGCAGCGCATCGCCCTCATCGCTGAGCGGATAGGTGCAGTCGATTTCGGCCGCATGGCTGCCGAAATGATTCTTGAGCCGCACCCAATCGGCGCAATCCAGCACCGGTGAATCGAGCACCAGCACGTTCGACTGCTGCGCTTCGACATCGAGGATGTTGGCGAGGTTGCCGAACCGCGTCTTGAGCGACATCACCTGCGCTTCGCGCAAGCTATCAATCGGCGGGTTCGTCACCTGGCTGAAATTCTGGCGGAAGAACTGGCTGATCAGGCGCGGCTTATCCGAAACCACGGCCAGCGGCGTATCATCGCCCATCGACCCGATCGCTTCCTTGGCATCCTCGATCTGGGGCGCCAGGATCAGTTCCATATCTTCCAGCGTCTGGCCGGCGGCCACCTGGCGGCGGATCAGATCGGCCCGGTCATAGTGCGGCGAGGCATCGGCCACGGGGGCCAGATCGTCGATCGTCAGGAAGTCCTTGACCCATTCGCCATAGGGATGCTCGCCCGAGATGCGATCCTTGATCGCGCGGTCGTCGTACAGACGGCCTTCGTCGAGATCGATCGCGATCATCTGGCCCGGGCCCATGCGGCCCTTGCGGATGATCGAGCTTTCCGGAACCACAACCATGCCGGTTTCCGAACCGACGATCAGCAGATTGTCCGCCGTCTGCGTGGTGCGCAGCGGGCGCAGCGCGTTGCGATCGACGCCGGCCACGGCCCAGCGGCCATCGGTCATCGCCAATGCGGCCGGCCCGTCCCACGGCTCCATCACCGACGCGAGGTAGGAATACATGTCGGCATGCGGCTGCGGCAGATCGGCTTGCTGCCACGCTTCCGGCACCAGCATCAGCTTGGCGGTCGGCGCGTCGCGGCCCGAACGGCAGATTGCTTCGAACACCGCATCCAGCGCCGCCGTATCCGACGCGCCGGCCGGGATCAGTGGCTTGATCTCTTCCGAATGCTCGCCAAAGGCGAGGCTGGCCATCTTGATCTCGTGGCTCTTCATCCAGTTGGTGTTGCCACGGATCGTGTTGATTTCACCGTTATGCGCCAGATTGCGGAACGGCTGCGCCAGCCACCATTGCGGGAAGGTGTTGGTGGAATAACGCTGGTGGAAGATCGCGATACGCGAAACGAAGCGTTCGTCCTTCAGGTCGGGATAGAAAACCGACAGTTCTTCGGCAAGGAACAGGCCCTTGTAGACGATCGACCGGCACGACAGCGAACAGACGTAGAAGCCCTGGATCTGGGCCTCGATCACCTTGCGTTCGATGCGCCTGCGGATGAGGTAGAGATTCTTTTCGAATTCAGCCTGATCCATCGCATCGGGCAGCGGCCCGGCGATCATGATCTGTTCGATTTCGGGGCGGGTGGCCTGCGCCTTTTCGCCGATCACCGACACGTCGACCGGCACCTGGCGCCAGCCATAGATGGTGTAGCCGAAATCGATGATTTCGCTTTCAACGATCGTGCGGCAGGTTTCCTGCGCCGCCAGATCGGTGCGCGGCAGGAAGATCATGCCCACGGCCAGCCGGTTCGGCAGCGGGCGGTGGCCCGATCCCTCGATCGCATCGTCGAAGAAGCGCACCGGCAGATCGACATGGATGCCGGCGCCGTCGCCCGTCTTGCCATCGGCATCGACAGCACCTCGGTGCCACACCGCCTTCAGCGCGTCGATCGCCGCCGTCACCACCCGGCGCGACGCCTTGCCGTCGGTCGCAGCGACAAGGCCGACGCCGCAGGCATCGGATTCGCTGTCGGGGCGGTACATGCCTTCTTCGGCCAGACGGCGGCGTTCGGCATCGATGGCGGGGTTCGGCTGATCGTAGTTCATCTTCACATCCCCTCGGGGGTATTTTGGACGGCCTCAGCGGCCTGCTTCTTCGGCGGTAGCGGCAGATGCGCGGTCGCCTGTTTCGTTTTTTCGATGATGCCCGGCATCGCCTTCATCAATTCGGGGGTGAAGGCCTGCATCGCCTTGATCATCTCCGGATCGCTCATCAGCAGCAGCGATTCCCCCGCATAGATGCGGCCGGTTGGCGTCGCGAAAAACCGGTCGATATCGCCAAGCTGGGCCAGGGTGAAACGCTTGGCATATGCGGTGGCCATCGCCTGGCGCACGTCCGGCTCCACCTTGGTCATGAGCGTGGTCATTTCGCCCATCATCACCTGCATGGTGATCCGCATCCGTTCTTCGAAATGCGGGTCGCCGGCGCGGGCCAGATCATTGAGGCTGGCGTCGCCAAGCTTCCTGGCTTCGCTGGCGTTCGCACCGCCCATCGCCGCAAGATCGCTCGCCTTCATGTCGAACATGCTCGCCAGCATGCTGTCCATCATCGCATCAAGCGTGCGATCCATCATCTTCTTGTACGTGCCCAGCGGCCACAATTTATCGATCACCGGGCGCGCGGCAGCCAGCCGGGCAGGATCCGCCTTGTCCTTGGCGATATCGTCCGCCGTGCTATCCTTGCGTTGCTCCGTCACCCCATTCTGGGCGGAAACCGGCAAGGGCAGCGTGGCCAGCGCCAACGCCAGAACAAGGCGGCGCATCACGCCGCCACCTTGTCACGTGCGGCGCTCACCTTCGTCTTCAGGTAAGCGTGCATCCGTTCGGCGACATCGCGGCCGTCACGGATCGCCCAGACGACGAGGCTGGCGCCGCGGACGATGTCGCCGGCGGCGAACACGCCGTCCATGCTGGTCTGCATCGTCTTGTGATCGACGCGCAGCGTGCCCCAGCGGGTGACGGACAGTTCGTCGGCGTCGAACATCTTGGGCAGGTCTTCGGGATCGAAGCCCAGCGCCTTGATGACGAGATCGGCATCGACGCGGAATTCGCTGCCCGGATCGGGTTCCGGCGCGCGGCGGCCGGATGCATCGGGCTGGCCAAGGCGCATCTTCGCGACGCGCACGCCCGACACGCCCTTGTCCCCCGCCTCGAACGCTTCGGGGGCCGAAAGCCAGACGAATTCGACGCCTTCTTCTTCGGCATTGGCCACTTCGCGCTGCGAGCCCGGCATGTTCGCCCGGTCGCGGCGGTAGAGGCACTTCACCGATTTCGCGCCCTGGCGGATCGCCGTGCGGACGCAATCCATCGCGGTGTCACCACCGCCGATGACGACGACATTCTTGCCCTCGGCATTCAGGCTGCCATCTTCGAACGCCGGCACCGCATCGCCGAAACTCTTGCGGTTGGACGTGATCAGATAGTCGAGCGCATCGACCACGCCATCCGATCCCACACCAGGCGCCTTGATGGCGCGCGGCTTGTAGACACCGGTGGCGACCAGCACGGCATCGTGCTTTTCGCGCAGTTCCGCCATCGTTGCGTCGCGGCCAACCGCGAAACCCAGGTGGAAATGGATGCCGGCCGCTTCCAGCCGTTCGACGCGGCGCATGACGATCGGCTTTTCCAGCTTGAAACCGGGGATACCATAGGTCAGCAGCCCGCCAGCGCGATCGTGCCGGTCATAGACATGCACTTCATAGCCACGGGCGCGCATCAGTTCGGCCGCCGTCAGGCCGGCAGGCCCGGCACCGATGATCCCGATCGATTGGCCGCGATCGGCCAGCGGACGGATCGGTTCGACCCAGCCCTGCTCCCACGCGGTATCGGTGATATATTTTTCGACCGAGCCAATGGTGACGGCGCCATGGCCCGAAAATTCGATGACGCAATTGCCTTCGCACAGGCGATCCTGCGGGCAGATGCGGCCGCAGATTTCCGGCATGGTCGACGTCGCATTCGACAGTTCATACGCCTCGCGCAGCCGGCCTTCCGCCGTCAGCCGCAGCCAATCGGGAATATGGTTGTGCAGCGGACAATGCGTCGAGCAATATGGCACGCCGCATTGCGAACAACGCGATGCCTGTTCCTCGGCCTTCACCATTTCATACTTGCGCGAGATTTCACCGAAATCGTCGCTGCGCTCATCCGCCGGGCGCTTGGCCGGATAATCCTGCCCCACCCGAACGAACTTGAGCATGGGGTTGTCCGCCATGAACCAGTCTCCTTGCGGAGCGCCCATGACTCATAAAAACGGCGGAGTCACGCCGAATCTGCAATATATGGCAGTATAACTGTCTTATATATTCGATATTCCGTTGTCTTGTTGCGCCGACCGATTTCCCTACGACGCAACAAGGTCCGTATCGGCCCTATACCATCAACAACCAAACCAGCGCGATGGTGCCCGCAACAATGCGATACCAGGCAAACGGCGCGAATCCGTATCGGCTGACGATGCCGATGAACCAGCGGATCACGATCAGCGCGACGATGAACGACACCACGAAACCGACCGCGATGGCCATCCAGTCATCGCCACCCAGCGCACCGCCATTTTTGTAAAGATCATAACCCGATGCGGCCAGCATCGTCGGAACCGCCAGGAAGAAGCTGAACTCCGCGGCCGTCTTGCGTTCGACGCCCATCCCCAACGCGCCCATGATCGTGGCGCCCGACCGGCTTACGCCGGGGATCATCGACAGGCACTGTACGGCGCCGATGCCCAGCGCGGTCTTCCACGTCATATCCTCGACACTGGTGGTGGTCGGCGTGCGCACCAGTCGTTCGATCACCAGGATAGCGATGCCACCGACAATCAGCGCCACCGCCACGATCACCGGCGTTTCCAGCATGGCCTTCACCGCCTTGTAGACGATCAGGCCGATCACAGCAGACGGCAGGAACGCCAGCGCGACGTTGCGGGTGAACGCGATCGCGCGCGCATCCCGCCGCATCAGGCCGACCAGCACGTCCCAGAAACGCCGCCAGTAAATGACGATCACCGCCAGAATCGCGCCCAGCTGGATCACGATCTCGAACGTGCCGGCCGCGGCCGAATTGAAACCGAGCAATTCGCCGGCAAGGATCAGGTGCCCGGTCGAGGACACGGGGATGAACTCGGTCACCCCCTCCACGATACCGAGCAGGATGACGACGAGAAGTGCAGGCAGCATCAAGGCCTCTTTCGGACGCAAACGGCGGGAACTGGCCGAAGCGCCGAACGCGCCCCGGCGGGGGTCATCAGGCCGCGCTGGGCCGGGCGAAACGGCCGTGACGACGATATTGCACGAGCCAGCCGGGTGCCACGGCTTCCAGCGGGCGCGGATCGATGCCGAACGCCGCAAAGCCTTCGGCGCCGCTTGCCACCACATTGTCCTTTTGCAGCATCAGCCACTGATCCCAGGTAATCGGCGCACCCGGCGCCCAGCCGCCAAGCCGCGCCATCAGCCGCGCCGCGCCATCGGGAATCTGGACGATCGCCGGGGTGCGCCCCGTGGCGCGGGCGATCCAGGCGTTGAGATCGGCCATCGACAGCATCTCCGGCCCGCCCAGTTCGAAGGTCCGCCGCGCATAGCGCGCAGGATCAAGCGCGGCAGCGGCAATCGCACGGGCCACATCGGCCACGAACACCGGCTGCAAGCGCACCGAACCCCGGATCACCGGCAGCACGGGCATGCGGGCGAGCGCCGCGAATCGGTTCACGAACTGATCCTCCGGCCCGAACACCACCGACGGGCGAATGATCGTGGCATCCGCGAACGCCGCGCGCACAGCCGCCTCGCCTTCGCCCTTGCTGCGGCCATAAGCCGATTCGGCCGCCGCATCCGCACCTATCGCCGAAACATGGACCAGCGCGCCCACACCGGCGTCGCGCGCCGCTTCGGCCACGTTGCGCGCCCCCGCGACATGCACCGCATCGAAGTCGCCGTTGAGAATGCCGACCAGATTGATCACCACGTCCGAACCCGCCACCGCGCGGGCCACGCTGTCCGGCTTGGTCACATCGGCCGCGGCGAATTGCGTCTGCCCGAGACCGCCCAGCGACTTGATGAACCAGGCATGCCGGGGATCACGCTCGGCCAGACGCACGCGCGCGCCCGCGCTGAGCAATTCCTGCGCGACATAGCGGCCGATAAAGCCGCCGCCGCCAAACAGGGTGACCAATGCATTCATGTCCGAGTTCCCGAAGCCTGAGAGTTTTTTGATAAAACTCGCAATGACGCCCACGACGCGTGTTGACAAGCACCGAGAGCCTCCCCTAAAGGCGCGGCCCTACCCCGTGCCCAGATGGCGGAATTGGTAGACGCACCAGCTTCAGGTGCTGGCGATCGCAAGGTCGTGGAGGTTCGAGTCCTCTTCTGGGCACCAGTGACCTTTCCGGGAACGTCCGGAATCGTCCAGCAAGCGGCTGGTTTTCCAGCATTTTTTCAGAGAGAATCGCCGATTGGAATCCGGGCTCATCCGCCCGGAACCATCGGCATACCATCAACTTTGATGGTGTTTTTGATGGTTCCGGCGAGCCCTTTGGAACTGGCACCATCATGGCACTGAATCACATCCAGATCACCAACGCCAAGCCTCGGGACAAGGCCTACAAACTGGCTGATTCCGACGGGCTGTATCTTTTCATCCAGCCGAACGGCACGAAGCTGTGGCGCATGAACTATCGGCATCTCGGCCGGCAGAAGACGCTCTATTTCGGCGCTTGGCCCGAGGTGGGAATCGCTGCAGCACGCCAACTGCGTGACAAAGCACGAGAACAGATCGCCGCCGGCCTTGATCCCGCCGCCGAAAAGCGGATCGACACCCTCGCGCGCAAGGTCGCCGCGGACAACACCTTCAAGACGATCGCCGAGGAATGGGTGGCAAAGAATGAGCGGGAGGGCCGCGCGCCGATCACGGTCGACAAGATTCGCTGGCTGCTCGGTATGGCCTATCCGATGATCGGCACTCTCCCGATCTCGAAGATCACGCCGCAGGAGGTCCTAGCCGTCCTGCGGAAGGTGGAAGCGACCGGCCGTTATGAAAGCGCGCGTCGGATGCGCAGCGTGCTCAGCCGGGTGTTCCGCTATGGGATCGCGACGGCACGAGCAGACCGTGACGTCGCCGCCGATCTGCGCGGCGCCCTTATCACGCCCAAGGTCCAGCATCTCGCTGCCATCACGACGCCCAAGGAGGCAGGCGGCCTATTGCGCGCGATCGAAGGCTATACCGGCCACGAGATCACCGCGATCGCGCTTCGACTGTCACCGCACCTGTTCGTGCGGCCTGGCGAACTGCGCAGCGCTGAATGGACCGAGTTCGATACACAGGAAGCAGTCTGGTCGCTCTCGGCAGAGAAAATGAAGATGCGCCGGCCGCATCGGGTGCCACTCTCGCGCCAAGTGCTCGATGTGCTCGAAGAACTCCGCGCCCTGACGGGTGATGGGCGATTCCTCTTCCCCTCGTTCCGCTCGCCAAAGCAGTGCATGTCGGAAAACACCGTCAACGCGGCGCTCCGGCGGCTCGGCTACAGCCAGGAAGAAATGACGGCCCACGGCTTCCGAGCGATGGCTGCGACCCTTCTCAACGAGATGGGTATCTGGAATCCCGACGCCATCGAGAAGCAACTGGCCCACCTCGACACGTCGATGGTGCGCCGCGCCTATACCCGCGGCGAATATTGGGACGAGCGCGTCCGCATGATGCAGCACTGGTCCGACTATCTCGATCAGCTGCGGGACAGCGCGAAGATTCTCCGGCCACAATTCGGTAGGGGCCGGGACAGAGGAGCCTAGGGGAGTCGGCGTCTACGCCTTCTCTGCCGCTCAGCGCGTGGCGAACGATGGCTTTTGTTCGGGCAGGCAGCTCACAAACCTGTTTGTCTCCAACATTGCACAAATCAATGCTGGTGAGGAACGCACAGAGAACGCTATGCTTCCACTGGAGGAAGCATGAAGAAGATCGGTCGTAGCGACATCATAGGCCAGCGCGGCATGGCTCACATTGACGGCGTGGTCCATTCGATGGGCTACGTCTTCTACCCGACTGGCGGCGTCGAGGCCGGCATCGACGGCTACATCGAGCTTCGGGACGAACAAACGGAGGTGGTCGGCAACCTCCTGCTGCAAGTCCAAGGCAAGTCGACCGAGCGCCAGCGACTTCAGGCGGAGACCGATGACGGCTTCGAGTTCCCGTGCTCCGAGAACGATATCTCCTACTGGTTGCACGGTACCGCTCCGGTGCTGCTCATCGTCGTCCTGCCGGAGCGGGGCACTGCCTATTGGAAATCGATCAAGGAGTGGTTCAGGGACCCCGAGCGGCTGAAGGCGCGGAAGGTCGTCTTCGACAAGAAGCACGACGTGTTCGACCGCAACGCGAAGCAGGCTATAGCGGCGATTGCGCTCGCCACTGCGCCAGGCGCGGTCGCCCCGAGTGCGCGCATCCAGGAAGACTTGCTGGTCAACCTCCTGGGGGTTTCGTTCGGCAAGACGCTCTACTGGGCTCCAACGGACCATGCCACAGACAAAAGCTTCGGCGCGGCGCTCCGCGAGATCGATCCCGATGCCGGCGGAGAGTGGATCGTCCGGAGCAAGTCGGTGCTGTCCTTCCATGACTTGGATCGCTGGCCTTGGAACAAGCTATGCCAAGCGGAAGCGATGGAGGAGTTCGGCACCGACGAGTGGGCGGACAGCGAGGACGAGGATCGGCAGCGCGACTTCGTGGCGCTGCTGAACCGGGCGATGGGGAGATTCGTTCAACCCGCGCTCTGGCATGACCGTAACAGCGGCGCCTACTACTTCCGCAAGCCCCGCGACCGCGACAAGCTCCGGTATGCCTACAAGAGCCTGAAGAGCTTCGTTCCTCGGGATGTCGTGAAGCGCTACGGGAAGCGGCGCGACGACCCAACGCTGCCTGCCTACTTCCGGCATTCGGCGTTCCTTCACCGGTTCACCAGGCTCGGAAGCGAGTGGTATGCAGAGATCACGCCGACCTACCATTTCACGCGGGACGGCTACAAACCTGATGAGCTTTTCGGGGGAGAGCGGCTGAAGAAAATCAAAGAGTTCGAGAACAACGCGGCGGTCATGGGCCAGTTTGTGATGTGGAGGCACTTTCTCACCACCCATGGCGCGGCGACGCTCTACGCCGACCAGTATCCATACCTCGGTTTCTCGGTGCTCGATCCGCTGTGCCTCGATGTCGGCGTTCCTGATGACCTCTGGAAGTCGCAGGAGGGGGACCCGGATTCTCCCCTGTTCGACTGGGCCCAGGCGGAAGCGGCGTCGTGAAGCTGAGCCACCTGATCGAGCCGCCCCTCGAGTTCGGCGGGGCGATGCGGCATGCCGACATCAGGTTCGGCCTGATGGACTACGGTCCATTCGATGCCGGTATGGAGGGCGCGCCGAAACGTATCAAGATCGGCATCGTCGGAAGCGCCGAAACCGTTGAAGGCACGGCCCGCTGGCTGGAGAACTGCCGATCGGGGTTCGAGGCCAAGGCCAGCCGCCAACCCAACCTATTTCCGGCCTTCCCCGGCCTGTCTTTCGAGGAGGCGTTCCGGTGCGAGTTCGTCACTTCGGACGAACTTCAGCGTGTTCTGCCGCCGAAGGAGATCGCGAGGCTAGCCGCCGTTCCGGGGCAGCGGGAAATGACGAGGGCCGTCGTGGAGAGTATCTCCGACGAGATCGGCGTGCTCTCCGAGCGGACGACGAAGCCGGATGTAGTGCTGGTCGCGCTACCCATCGAGATAATTCAGCGGACCTACAACGCCAGAGCAGCGACGTCGTCTGAGAACGATGAGGACGGAGGGGACGAAAGTGGTCCTGAACTCGACTTTCGGGGTATGCTGAAGGCGTCCTGCATGCGGCTACATCTGCCGATCCAGCTTCTGTGGCCCACGACCTTCGATCCAGCCTACAAGATCCCGCGCAAGCTGAAGGAGAACAGCGACCGCCGGACGCAGGACCCGGCCACGATTGCTTGGAACCTGCTGACTGCCGTCTACTATAAGGCGGGAGGGCTACCTTGGCGCCTTGCTCGGGATGCGCGACAGTTGCGAACCTCGTTTGTCGGGCTCAGCTTCTACCGCTCGGTCGACGGCGAACATGTCCACACCAGCACCGCGCAGATGTTCGACGAGCGCGGCGAGGGTCTGATCCTGCGAGGCGGTCGGATGGTGGAGAGCGAGGAGGATCGACGGCCGCATCTCACAGCCGAAGACGCCTACGAGCTCCTCCGGAACTCTCTTAAGGTGTTCCGACAGCAGCACGGCCACTATCCGGCGCGTGTCGTGCTTCATAAGACATCGCGTTTCGATCGGAATGAGTTGGCGGGCTTCCACAAGGCCATCGACGAGCGTGACATCGACTATGCCGACCTGATTTGGGTGCAGAAATCGATGACACGACTCTACCGGCTCGGTGTGTATCCGCCCTTGCGGGGATCGCTGCTCCGCTTCGAGAAGGACCAGGCCCTCCTCTACACCCGCGGCAGCGTCGAGTTCTTCAGGACATATCCCGGCATGTATGTCCCGAGACCGTTGATGCTACGGTGCCAGGCGCTGGGCCAGCCTCTACAGCATGTGGCGGCCGAGATGCTGGCCTTGACCAAGATGAACTGGAACAACACCCAGTTCGACAATGGCCTTCCGATCACGATTGCAGCGGCGAAGCAGGTGGGCGAGGTTCTGAAATATGTTCCCGAAGGACAAGAGATTGCGCCGCGCTACAGCTTTTATATGTAAGAACGATCAAAGGTTGGCATGTCGATTGGTCGAATGACCGGTTTCGCCGCGAATCGATGCTTGAGCAGCAAAGGCGGGATCACAGCTGGTAGTTCTTAGCTGTCGACCAGCGCTTTAAGGCTCCTAAATGGGATCAGGGTGGTGCGGCCGACTTTGACGGTCTCCAGGTCACCCGCCTGTATGAGTTCATACAGCCGGGAGCGGCTGATGCCGGTGAGCTGCACTGCCGTCGAGATACGAACCGTCAGGGGCTCAATGACGACGGCGCTCGGCTGACGTTCGGTGTTCTGCGCCATCGCTCAAGCCTTTGACCTGATGCGCGCAAAGCTCTTGTCGCTCTCGAGGAAAGCGCCAAGCATGGCAGGGATAAGTTCTGCAACCGGCTCATCGCGTGAATAGGTTTTGGCATAGAGCGCGGCATATTCATTCAGCGCGTGAAGGAGGTCGGGCATTACCGAGATGGTGAGCTTCACCGGGGTACGATCAGGCAGTTGCGGTAGCTTGATGTCGGCCATTTATTCCCTCCCGTCTGCCGGAGGAGCAAATATGAGATCCTTATGCACCACGAGCCGAACCGGAGCGCCGGGACGTATGGTGATCGTCGGCTGGATTCCGAGATTGCGCTGCGTGATCTGATCGCCGGCACGCGCGACATTGTCCTGCGTCGACATCCGGATCGCCTGTACGAGGTCGCTCTGCCCGGACAGCGCCAGCTCGGAACTCATCCCAAGCAACGTCGACAGGACAACGCCCTTCAGAAGCTGCCACGTGTGGAAGTCGACCTTATCAGCGAGGCCGGCATAGCCGGACGGGTCGGTCGCCGGCACGTTGTCGATACGCAGCGAACTTCCGTCTGGCATGATGATGCGCTGCCAGACGATCAGTGCCCGCTTCTGGCCGAAGGCAACGACACTGTCATAGTTCCCGACGAGCCGGGTCCCCTGCGGCACGAGGAGGATGCGCCCGGTCGCGCTGTCGTAGGTGTTCTCCGTGACCTGGGCGGTGACCAGCCCGGGAAGGTCGGATCGCAGGCCGGTGATAAGGCTCGCCGAAATCACGCTGCCGGCCGACAGCGTGTACGGTGACGGCAGCGCCGACAGTGCATAGGGATTGATGTCCCCCTTCGAATCCCGTTTGCCGACAAAGGCGGCCTTGCGCCCCTGCGCGTTTGGGTCCCGATCGGGATCGAGCGCGACCTTGTCCGCCTCGCTCGCCGGTGCGGGCGGCGGCGCGGCCGAAGTCGGTTCGGTCGGGGCCGAGGTCTGTCGGTTCTGCACAAGCACCCCGGATTCCCGCGCAGCCTTTAGCTCGGCTAGGCGGCGCTCGCGTTCGGCGGCCTCCGCCTGCTGAAGCTGCTGGCTGCCGGGATCCACACCGGTCACCAGCTGCTGCTGGCGTTCGAGGATCGGCTTTCCGAGATCGCCCGGGAGCGGCGGACCAAGCCGAGGCACATCGCCATACGTCGCGGGCGCGTCGCTCAAGCCGTCGCTCATCGGCCGGACGTTCGGCTGCGACAGCTCCTGCTGGGTTTCACCGTGCTGGAACAGGCGCGGTTTCAGCGCCATCCATGTCACGGCGATGAGACTGACCGACCCAATCGCGGTGATCGCGATGATCACACCGCGCTTGAACCGGATGGCGCGCGGCGGACGCGCGCGGATCGCGAGCGTTTCCGGGTCGAGCTTCGCATTCTGCGGGGGGGCGCTCTCGGTCACGACGCCCTCCGCCGCGTGTCGGCCCGACTGATCCGCACGATGTCCTGCCGCTTCAGGCCAAGGCGGAGCTCGGCCGCATCGAACAGGCGGTCGACGACATAGTATCGCCCCTGCACGCGATAGTTGACCAGCTGAGCCGCCCCTTTCGCATCGACGAGGAAGAGAGGCGGCGCTTCGCCGGTGCCGAGATCGGCCGGAAACTCGATGAAGGTCTGACGGCCGTCGTCGAAGGCGCGAACCGGACGCCAGGCCGGCCGGTCTCCGGAGATCACGTAGTCGAAATGGAGCTGATCGACCGACAGCCCGGTCGCGACCGGCTGAGCCGCTCGGGCGCGATCCGCGGCCGCCTTCAGCGCGAGGAGCTGATCCTGCGGATAGGTCCACGAGATCGCGACCATCGCTGAGCGGCCGGCGCTGGTCAGCGACAGATGATAGGTCCGCCGGTCGGTCGTGATGATGATGTTCGTGGCAAGCCCGGGCGCAAACGGCTTCACGAGCACGTGGGTGCGCCTGGCCTCTCCGGCCCCGCTAGTCGTGTCACCGATTACCCAGCGGACGGTGTCGCCCGCGGCAACGGCGCCCAGTGCCTCGCCCGGCTGCAGCGCGATGTCGGTCACCTGTCCGGGAGCGGTGAGCACGTGATACACCGCACCCTCGGCGAACGGATAGACCTGCACCGCATTGATGTAGCCCGAGGTCACCGGCTCCAGCGTCGCCGCGCGATTGGCGGCGCGCACCCGCAGCTCGGCCGGCGACGGCGGCAGACGTCGGCGCGGCGCCGCCGACGACGTGATAGCGGGAATCGGAGCTGCCGCGACCGGCGCCGCAACGGGCGGTATCGCGCTGGTCGATGATGGCGGCGCGGTCTGGGCCGCGGCGCTGCCGGCGCTGGCGAGCAGCGCTGCGAACAGGGGGAATCTCATTGACGGGTCTCCGCTTTGGGTTGCTGTGGCTGGGCGAGGTTCGGATCGAGCGGCGATCCGAGCGGCAGGGCTGCTGTCGGCGTCGCGGTGGGGCGTGGCAGGCCTGGCGCGGTCGTTCCCGTCTCAAGCTCGCGGCTCCAGTCCACCGCATCGACGTAGAGTCCGAGCGGATTGCGGCGGAGCGCGTCGGCGGTGGGCGGCGCCTTGAGCACCACGGTCAGGATCCCGGTCCAGTGGGTGGAACCTGCCTGCGCACCACGCTCGTAGGCGGTCTCGACCCACTTCACCTGGAAGGAACGATCCGATGCCCGGACGACGCTCGTGACCTGGACCGACACGGTGCGTTCCCCGACATGCCCGAACGGGTCCGCAGAGCGGGCATAGTCGTCGAGGAAGACGGCGCCGCGCTTCGTCGTGAAGTCGTAGGCCGACAGCCAGTCCTGGCGCATCAGCACTGGATCGAGCGACACCGACCGGACGCTGATGACGAAGCGGCCGAGGAACCATGCGATCTGCGGATCGGTGGGATGATAGCCGGCTTCGGCAGTCGTCACGGCGCGCGGCTCGCCGAGCCTGTCGACCTCGACGACGTACGGAACGACCCGGCTCTGGACCGATTGCCAGAGCAGCCCGCCCGACAGTGCGGCTGTCAGCCCGAGGCATCCGAACGCCATCAGCCGCCAGTTTCGCGCCTGAATCCGGGCAGAGCCGATCCGGTCATCCCACAGCTGGCCCGCTCGCTGGAATGGGGTTTCGGGGATGGGCGACCGCCCATAGCGTTGCACGGCTCTCTTGAAGATCATCAGTCTTCCCTTTCCTTGATGTCGGGAGTGGCACCGGCGCCGCCGCGATCGCCTTGACCGATCGCGTGGATGGCCGCCTGGCGGTGGTGTCGGGCGGATGCCTGATCCTTCATCGCGCGCGCCCAGCCGGGCATGCTGCGGGCGTCGGCCCCGGCGGCCGCGCCGGGTGACGTTCTGCCGACCATGGCGTTGAACGCGCCCTGCCGTCCGGCCTCGGCGGGCTCGCCAAGACCGAGCGCGGCAGACATGCGTGAGCGAGCCGCGCTCGAAGCAGCGGAGGTCACGCCCTTCATACCGGCGCCGACCGATGCCGAGCCGCTCGCTTCCTGACCCAGCTTGTAGGCGGTGCCCGCGGCGGACCCCATCGTGGTGCCGGCGCGAACAGCACCGAGGCCCGCCGCCGCCAGGCCGCGCGCGGCGCCTGCAGCACCTGCTGCGCCGAGCACGACGATTCCGCCGGCTCCCAGAGCCGTGCCGAAGGCCGATCCGGCGCCGAGCTGCGGCGCACCGGAGACGAGCCCCGAAGCGATGCCGGGGCCGAAGATGCCGAGACCGAACAATGCGAGGCTGGCGAGCACGAGGCTCAGCGCCTGGCCGATGTCGGGCTCCTGACCCTGAAGAGCGGTAGTGAACTGCGAAAAATAGTTGGAGCCGATCCCGACGATCACGGCCAGCACCATCACCTTAATGCCGGAGCTGACCACATGACCGAGCACACGTTCGGCGAGGAAGCTCGTCCGGTTCCAAAGGGCGAACGGCACGAGGATGAAACCGGCCAGCGAGCTCAGCTTGAACTCGAGGATCGTGACGAACATCTGCACAGCGAGGATGAAGAAGGCGAGGATGACGAGCAGCCAGGCGATGAGCAGGACCATGATCGTCAGAAAATTGTCGAAGAAGCTCGTGAACCCCATCATCTGCGAGGCCTGTTCGAGCAGCGGCCAAGCGGCGGAGAAGCCGGTCCCGGCGAGCCGTCCCGGCTTGAGCAGGTCGGCGGCCGCCATGCCGCCGCCGCCGGCGGTAAGCCCCGCCTGCGCGAACGAGCGGAAGATGATGTCGGCGAGCGTGGAGAAGCTGTTCAGGATGAACGCGAACGCGCCGATGTAGAGAATCTTGCGGATGAGGCGCCCGAGAACATTGTCCTCGCCGCCGAGCGCCCAGAACAGGCCAGCCAGCGTGATGTCGAGTGCGATCAGCGTGCGACTGAGAAAGCTCACGTCACCACCGAGAAGGCCGAACCCACTGTCGATGTAGGTGATGAAGGCCTGCATGAACTGGTCGATGACGTTGAGGTCGTTCACGGTGATGCTGTCCTGACGATCTGTAGAAGGATGCCGCGGGGCGCGCCTGGGGGAGCTGCGACGCGCCCCGCGGCGACGTCGGCGGAGGGGCGAGGCCCGCCGACGCCGTGCCGGCGCCTACCGGGGGGTGTAGGCGTTGCCGGAGCCGAGGAACTTCTTGGTCGCGCCCTGCGCATCTGACAGGGCCTGTGCGCGACTGGCCCGCTCGATCGCATCGGCGCGATACTGTGCCGCCATCAGCGTCTGGAGCTGGAACTGCTGCTTGGCGACGAGGGCGAGCAGCTGGTTCGTAGCCTGCTGCGCCTGCAGCGCGCCCTGCGCACCCTGGCTACGCTGGACGATCCCGTTGAGCGTGCTCGCGTCCGCGGCGACGTTTTCCACGACCTGCGCCTGGACGGTCATGGTCTGCTTGTACGCATCCATCGAGGCATCCAGCCGGGCCCGGGCATCGATGACGTGCTGGTTGCTGCTGAGCGCCTGGTTGAAGCTCGTCGGGAACATCGATCGAAACTGCTGGTCGAGGCCCGCGACGCGGAAGCGGATGGCCTGCGCCTGTCCCATCAGCTGGTCGATCTGCTGGATCGTCAGGGTGATCGCCTGCAGCTCGGGGAAGGTGATCGTGCTCAGGTTCCTCGCCTGATTGATCAGGCTCTGAGCCTGATTCTGCAGCATCTGGATCTGATTGTTGATCTGCTGCAGCGTCCGCGCGGCGGTCAGGATGTTCTGGCTGTAGTTGCTCGGATCGAAGACGGTGAGCTGCGCCCGCGCCGGTGTCGCGGTCGTCAGCACACCCATCACGAGCGAGCCGCTCGCACCGAGCGCGAGTGCGCCGGCCATCAGATATTTCTTCATAGGGATTCTGGTCATGGTCATTCTCCAGGGCTTGGGGGTCAGGGAGCGGGAAATTCGGCGAGAAGGTCGGCGGCCCAGTCGAGATCGGAGGACGCCAGGAAGCCGGCGGCGAACTGGTCGGGGCCTGCTTCGGCGAGGGTGGTGTCGATGCGGCGTTGGCTGGCCGGGTCGGATGCGCCGCACAGGGCCAGCGCAACGGGCCCGAGACCGAGCTCGAACAGGCGGTTTCCGCGCGCCGACTGCAGGTAGTAGTGGCGCTTGGGGGTCGCGCGGCTGACCAGCTCGATCTGGCGGTCGTTGAGGCCGAAGCGGGCGTAGGCTTCCCGGCTCTGCGGCTCGATCGCACGATCGTTGGGCAGGAGAATGCGCTGCGGGCAGCTCTCGATGATGGCTGGCGCGATGCTGCTTCCGGCGATGTCGGCCAGGCTCTGCGTCGCGAACAGGACCGCGACGTTCTTCTTGCGCAGGGTCTTCAGCCACTCGCGGATGCGCGCGGCGAAGAGCGGATGATCGAGGAAGATCCAGGCCTCGTCGAGGATCAGCAATGTCGGCCGGCCGTCGAACCGTTCCTCTAGGCGGTGGAACAGGTAGGTGAGGACGGGAGCCACGACGCTCGCCTGTCCGAGCAGCGCCTCGGTCTCGAAGCACTGGACGTCGGCGAAGGCCAGACCGCTCTCGCTCGCGTCGAGGAGCCGGCCGTGCGGGCCGTCGAGCGTGTAGGGCTGGATCGCGGTGCGCAGCGCATTGGACTGGAGCAGCAGCGCCAGCCCCGTCATCGTCCGCTCGGCGGGCGGTGCCGACGCCAGACTGCCGAGCGCAGACCATATGGCGTCCTTCACCTCGGGCGTTACGGTCACCCGCTCGGCATCGAGCAGCGCGGCGATCCATTCCGCCGCCCAGCTTCGCTCGGCCGGATCGTCGATCCGGAGCAGCGGCTGGAAGGCAAGTGCTCCGTCCGATCCGGTGTCCGCGCCGAGCGCGTGATGGGCGCCGCCCATCGCCAGAACAGCGGCGCGTGCCGAGAAGCCCTTGTCGAAGATGTAGACCTGAGCATCGGGATATCGACGGAACTGCAGCGCGATCAGGGCCAGCAGCACCGACTTGCCGGCGCCCGTCGGCCCCACGACCATCATGTGACCGACGTCGCCGACATGAGTGGACAGGCGAAAGGGTGTCGATCCGGCCGTCTGCGCGACTAGCAGCGGCGGTCCTTCGAGATGACCGTTTGCGACAGGCCCGGCCCAGACCGACGACAACGGCATGAGGTGTGCAAGGTTGAGAGTGTGGACGATCGGCTGCCGGACATTGGCGTAGACGTGCCCGGGAACCGATGACAGCCACGCCTCAACTGCGTTCACGCCTTCGCGAATGGTCGTGAAGCCGAGGCCGCCGACGATCCGCTCGACCTGCCGGATCTTGGCTTCGACAGCCCCGCGGTCCTCGTCGACCACCGTGATCGTCGTGGTGAGATAGCCGAATGCGACGTGATCACCGCCGAGCGCCTGAAGGGCGAGATCAGCATCGACGACCTTGTTGTCGGCGTCGCTGTCGAGCAGTTGGACTGGCTGGTTGTACAGCACCTCGCGCAGCAGCGCGGTGATCGACTTGCGCTTGTTGAACCATTGGCGGCGCAGCTTCGTCAGAAGCTTGGTCGCGTCAGTCTTGTCGAGCGCGATGAAACGCGTGACCCAGCGATAGGCGAAGTCCGCCTCGTTGAGCGCGTCGAGGATACCGGGTCGGCTGACATTGGGAAAGCCGACCAGCGTGAGCGTGCGCAGGTGCCGGTTGCCGAGTGTCGGCTCAAGCCCTCCGACCAGCGGCGTGTCCGCCAGCAGCGCGTCGAGATACATCGGCGTCTCGGGTACCGAGACCCGGTGATGGCGCGTCGAGATCGCCGCGTGCAGATAGGTCAGCGTCTCATCGGACGAGAGTGCACGGACCTCAGGCATGAAGGCGGCGAACAGATCGAGCGCACGATCGGTCTCGGCGATGAAGGTTGCGAGGGCGGCGTGCCAGTCGCGCCCTTCAGTTGCATCGGGGCGATCGACCAGAGAGCGCCCGGCGGCGTCCGCACCGTCCGCGGCGGGAAGCCATACAAGCGTCAGATGGTAGCCGCTCTCGAAATGGGCGCCTTCCTTCTCGAAGCGGCCACGACGTTCCTCGTCGACGAGCCATGAGGCCGGATCGGGAAAGCGCGCCTCCGGATAGCCGAGTGCGTCGCGTCGCTCGGCTTCGAAGAACATCGCCCAGCCGGAGCCGAACCGCTTCAGGACGTTGTTCGCCCGCGCGCAGGCAGACAGGAGTTCGGCTTCGGTCGCGCTTTCGAGATCGGGGCCGCGGAACGCCAACGTCCGCTGGAAGCTGCCGTCCTTGTTTAGGACGATGCCCTTCGCCACCAGCGCGGCCCAGGGAAGATGGTCCGCCAGGCGGTCGGCGCCGTGACGATATTCACGCAGGCTCAGCATGCGAGATAGCCCTTCTGTCGGAGATGACGGATCAGGACGGGCGCGAAGGACGGGTCGCGACGGGTCGCGAACACCGCGATGCTGTGCCCGACCGCCCAAACGACGATCCCCGCGATCCACTGCTGGAGCCCGAGGCCGATCGCGGCTGCGAGCGTGCCGTTGACGATCGCGAGGCCGCGTGGCGCACCGCCAAGGAGGATGGGCGCTCCGAGGCTCCCGTGGATGGGAACCTCGAAGCCTTCGATATGCCCGCTCACGCGATCAGCGCTCCGCCGCCGAAGCTGAAGAAGCTGAGGAAGAAGCTCGATGCCGCGAAGGCGATCGAGAGGCCGAAAATGATCTGGATCAGGCGGCGGAAGCCGCCGGCGGTCTCGCCGAAGGCAAGCGTCAGGCCGGTGACGATGATGATGATCACCGCCACGATCTTGGCGACCGGACCCTGCACGGAATCGAGCACCTGCTGCAGTGGCTGCTCCCACGGCATGCCGGTACCGGCGGCGTGCGCCTTGCTGGCGATCACCAGCCCGAGGCCGATGACGGCCCCCGTGAGGAACGTGGTGCGGCGGTCGGGAATCAGACAAGCAGTCATGATCAATCTCCTTGGTTGCGGGGGACGAGAAGCTCGGTGAGCGCGTAGGCGCCGGTGTCCGGGTCGAGCGGGCCGACACGGGCAATGCTGGCGATCCGGCGCTGCGTGCCGCGGCCGGCGATGAAGACGACGATGTCGATGGCCTCGGCGATCAGCTGGCGCGGCACGGTGACGACCGCTTCCTGCACCAGCTGCTCGATCCGGTAGAGGGCAGCGATCGCGCTGTTCGCGTGGACGGTGGCGATCCCGCCGGGATGGCCGGTGTTCCACGCCTTCAGCATGTCCAGCGCCTCGGGTCCGCGGACCTCGCCGACGATGATGCGATCCGGCCTCAGCCGCATGGTCGAGCGGACCAGGTCGGTCATCGACACGATGCCGGGGCGCGTCCGCAGGGCGACGGTATCGGGCAGCGGGCACTGCAGCTCGCGCGTGTCCTCGATGAGGATAACGCGGGCATCGACCCACCCCATCTCCGCCAGAAGGGCGTTGGCGAGCGTGGTCTTTCCCGAGCTCGTGCCGCCGGCCACGAGGATGTTGAAGCGCTGCGTGACGGCAGCGCGCAGGGCATCCGCAGCCGGCGCCGACATGATCCCGTCGGCAACATAGTCGTCCAGCGTGTGGAGCCGCTCGGCCGGCTTGCGGATCGAAAAGCAGGGCGCTGCCGACACCGGCGGCAGCACGCCCTCGAAGCGTTCGCCGGCGCGCCCCTCGGCGTGCGGTGGCAATTCGGCCGAGACGATCGGCGAGCCGTCATGCACTTCGGCGCGCGCGTGGCTGGCAACGAGCCGGATGATCCGCTCAACCTGATCCCGATCGAGCCGGACTCCCGTATCCGTCCGCCCTTCGCCGAGGCGATCGAGCCGCAGCGCGCCGTCCGGGTTGACCATGATCTCCACGACCAGCGCGTCGGCCAGCGCAAGCGCGATCTCCGGTCCCATCGCCGTGCGCAGCATCGCGCGTCGCCGATCCCGGGCGAGCGCCCCGCTCATCGATCCTGCTCCGCGCCGATCGTCCGTCGGCCGGCAGCAATCTGGCGACCAACCTGGGTGACGAACGCCTCGAACCGCTCGCGGCCGATCGCTCGACCTGCCTGATCGCCGTCGGCGAGCGGCGCCTGGATCGAAAGCTCAAACCGGATGAAGAGCGCGAGCGTCTCGAGGAGGACGTAACCGTCGCGCTCGATACGCGACAACGCGCCTGTCATGCGATCGAGCCGGAGCCCGAACCGGTCGTCGAGCTCGGATGAGCCGCGGCGATCCAGCCACGCCGTCAGCGCATCGGCGAGGATGGCGGATTTCGTCGCGCCAGGCTTCGCGGCGAGCGCTTCCAGCCGGTCGCTGAGCGGTCGTGGCAGGAACAGCTGATGTCGGACCCTCTCGACCATGGTCAGAAGTCCAGCTGAAGGTCATCGGGCCGCGCTGTCGCGGAATCGATGGCGTAGACGGCGCGGGAAGCAGCCAGCGAGCGGGCCTGGTCCATCGCCCGCTTGTCGCCGGCGGTGTCGGTGTCGTCGTCGCCGAGACCCAGGACATCGGCGGGTGCGAGGTCCACCGACCCCGGCAGTTCGGGCTCATGTGCGGGATGACGGACATGCTCGAGGCCGCCGCCGCTGTCCGCGTCACGGGCATCGTCCTCGTATTCGCCGAGCCGAGAATCGGTGCCGCGGACATGGTCGCGCCAGTCGTCGGGGCGGGCCTTCGGAAGATCCGCGTAGCCGTTTTCCCTCAGCACCGGTGCCGGAAGGATCCGCGCCTTGAAGGTTCCATCCTCGTAGTAGCGCAGCTTCTTGGCGCGAACAGGCGCATGCCCGGCGACCAGGACCAACTCGTCCACCGGCGGCAGCTGCATCACTTCGCCGGGCGTCAGCAGTGCGCGAGCCGTCTCCTGCCGGCTGACCATGACATGGGCGAGCCACGGTGCGAGCCGGTGGCCGGCATAGTTGCGCATGGCGCGCTGCTCGGTGGCCGTTCCCAGCGCGTCCGAGATGCGCTTGGCGGTGCGCTCGTCATTGGTCGCGAAGGCGACGCGGACATGGCAGTTGTCGAGGATCGCGTTGTGCTCGCCATAGGCCTTCTCGATCTGGTTGAGGCTCTGGGCGATCAGGAAGGCGCGCACCCCGTAGCCAGCGAGAAAGGCCAGGCTCGTTTCGAAGAAATCGAGGCGTCCGAGTGCCGGAAACTCGTCCAGCATCATCAGAAGACGATGTCGGCCCGGCTTGTTCTCGGCGTGGAGATGTTCGGTGAGGCGCCGCCCGATCTGGTTAAGGACCAGCCGGATCAGCGGTTTCGTGCGGCTGATGTCGGAGGGCGGCACGACGAGATATAGCGACACGGGGTGGTCGCCCTCGACCAGGTCGGCGATGCGCCAGTCGGATGCAGCGGTCACCGCAGCCACGGTCGGATCACGATAGAGGCCGAGGAACGACATCGCCGTGGAGAGCACGCCCGAACGCTCGTTTTCGCTCTTGTTGAGCAGTTCGCGCGCTGCCGATGCGACGACCGGATGGACAATCGGCGCGTCGGTCGTTCCGAGATGATTGGTCGTCATCATGACGCGCAGCGTCGCGACGAACGGCCGCTGCGGGTCGGACAGGAAGGTGGCTACGCGGGCGAGCGTCTTGTCGGCGTCGGCGTAAAGGATGTGCAGGATCGCACCGACGAGGAGCGAATGGCTCGTCTTTTCCCAGTGGTTTCGCCGGTCCAGTGCGCCTTCCGGGTCCACGAGGATGTCCGCAATGTTCTGGACGTCCCGCACTTCATCGGCGCCACGACGGACCTCGTGCAGCGGATTGTAGCGCGCGGAGCGAGCATCGGTCGGGTTGAATAGTAGGCAGTGCGAGAAGCGCGCGCGCCAGCCCGCCGTCAGCTGCCAGTTCTCTCCCTTGATGTCGTGGATGACGGTCGCCCCGGACCAGCCGAGAAGCGTCGGCACGACAAGGCCGACGCCCTTGCCGGATCGCGTCGGCGCGAACGCCATGACATGTTCTGGACCGTCGTGGCGCAGATAGCGTTCACCCACCCGCCCGAGAAATATGCCTTTGTCGCTGAAGAGCCCGGCGGCTGCCGTTTCACGAATGGTGGCCCAGTGCGCCGATCCGTAAGTGGTGACGTTGCGCCGCTGGCGCGCGCGCCACAGCGAGCCTGCCACTGCCGCACCGCAGCCGATGAAGCCGCTGGCGCCGGCGATTGCGCCGGCCCGGTCAAAGACGTGCGGGGCGTAGGCATCGAAGTGATACCACCACAGGAAGATCGCCCAGGGCCGATAGATCGGGACGCCACCGATCATTGCCCATGGCGATCCCAGTTCCGGCTGAAAGGCAAGCGCCGCAGCTGCCCATTGCGTCGCTGCCCAGATACCCGCGAGCACGATCGCGAACACGACGATGATCTGGCCGATCAGAAGTTTGGTGGGTGTCATTCGGGCCTCCGCCCGCGCGACTCATCTGGTGGCGGGCTTGGCCAAAGACTCCGGCAAATCGTGCTTGAGCGTCAGGATCTCTCTGGTGACTTGGGGGCACGATCTAGTGACACCGATGCCGGTCGAGTTCGCCCTCACAATGTCGGCGCGGCCAGCGTAGGAGGTAGAAATAGCTTCATTTCGGATGAAAGGTCGCAGCGTAATCGCGCTAGATTTTCTTCGATACCTGAGTCTTAATCTACATGTGGGGCTGTCGCGGCGTCGAACTGCGAAAAGGGGGAGATAACTATGCAGACCGAAGACGCTTTGGCGCCGGTGGTAGCCGCGTGATCTCTGCCGGCACACTGCTTCGCATCGTCTAGTATGTCGGACGCTCTCGCGGATTGGAACGCGCGGCTTGAAGCGCACTTCCGGGCCTTGGCGGAGATGCGCCGGGCTGACGGCCTTCCGGTATTCGCCTTGGAGCACGGGCTCGACGCTAGTGAGCGACAGGGTCTAGCCGAACAACTAAATGCCTCATTGGCAAGGGGCGAAGGCACGTCAAAATATTGGCTGCTGTGGGTCGTATATTCGGCCGAGCAAGGTTACGACTACGACGGTGAGGAGTTTTGGGAAACATTCGAGAGAAGAACTCCCCGATGGACGCAGCATTTCTATCGGCGGTCGCTCAGAACTTGGTTCGGCAAATTTCACGATCTCTTTGAAGGTTTCAATCCGACAGGACCTTGGGCCTCCTGGTTCTCCATCATCGCGTGCCCGATCACGCACGCCCTGCTGCCACGCGATCTGCAGCTGCAATTGGCGAGAGCCCTATACACTTGGCGTCATGCGCTGGCGAAGCGGATCGACTCGCCGCCGGCGGAACTGGGTCACTTTCTCGCGACGGCCAGCGACGATGCGAGTTCCCGCTTTCGCAACTTCCTCCAACAGGAGGAAATCGTCGGAAGGATCGTGATCGCGCTCCTCGGCGGCAGGACTGAGGACGTCGAGCGCTTCATCCATCCAGGCACCCTGGAGCGGATCGTCACCGACCTGCAGAAGGCCGGCAGCGGACGCGCCTGGCTGCAAGACGCGCGGAAGGTCGTTGAGCGCGCGCGCCTTCATGGAACATCGTCTGTTCATCAGGCAACCAATCTGGCCGGTGCGGATCGCCGGGAGCCCGCGACCCAGGAGAGGAAACCGGAAATCAGGCCGGCGCTGACACTGCGTCGCGTGTCCACTGACGAATGGACGCCGGTCGTCGAACTTCCGTCGTTGCGGCCGCTGGCCGAAATCAGCTCCGACCTGAGCAAATTCCTCCGCCAGACCCGTTGCCGGGTCGCGGGCTCGCCAGGCGCTTTGCCGGCGGGCTGGTTGCTCCAGAGCGACCAGCGACGTGTCTTGTCGTTTTGGCCGCCGTCGAACGAGCCGGTCGTCAAATTCGACACTGAGCAGCCTGTCCTGGAACACCTGCTCCGGGTCGACGGGTGCATAACCCCGGGGCCCGCTTGGCTCTTTAGGGTCGGCTCGGACGGCCTTGCGCGCGAGATCATCAGCCGGGTGGTCCGCCCCGGCAGCCGCTACATCTATGTTTCGTCGGATCCGATCGCGGCCACGCCTCTTGGCGAGGCGGTTCGCATCACGGCCACGGGGGTGAGCGCACTGGCGCTCGACCTTCCCGCCGTGCTTGCGCCCGCGCAGGTGGATGCGCTTCGGGCACTACGGCTTGGCGTTGCCAAGAATGTGAGGCTCGCGCCCGTCGGCCTCGATGCGAGGCGTTGGGATGGTGAAGGCTTCGCCGAATGGATGGACGGCGAGACGCCCTGCGTGTCGCTTCTCGCCGATTTCGCCGTGGAGAGCTATCGCGTGAGGCTCGACGCCGAATTCGTGCATGTCGACGTCAGCGGGCGATCCGATCCCATATTGCTAAGGTTCCCGCATTTGCCTGCCGGGTTCCATGCCCTGACAGTCGACGTCCGCCCGGTGGAGAGGACCGCGCCCGTGATTTCGGGCCTTCTTCAGATATCCGTGCGACATTCCCGGCCGTGGATAGCGGGCACCGCCGCGCATGCCGGCCTGGTCACGACTATCGAGCCCGAAGAGCCGAGCCTCGATCGCCTTTGGGAGGGCGACGTGAAGTTGCAGGTCTTCGGACCCGCCAACCACCATGTCCGCATGAGTGTCGATTTGCTCGACGCCGCGGGTGCGAAGCTCGGCAGCGAACCCATTGCCGACCTGCCATTACCGGTGACGGTCGAACGCTGGGAACGCGCGCTTTCGACCTTTCTCTCGAAGGAGCAAGACCCCTGGGCATTCCTACGAGCTGCGTCGGGGCGCCTCGTTGTCGAAGGCGATCAACTTGGCGTGCGCGAGATAGCGCTCCAGCGCGACGTCGCCCCCCTCCGCTGGGTGTGGCACAAGACGGCGCACGGCACGACACTGCGGCTGGTCGACGATCATGAGGGCGATGATCCGCCAGCGTTGACCTTCTATCCCTTCTCCCATCCCGCCCGGCCGGAGCCAATCAGCCTCGAACGCGCGGTCGAGGGCTTCCTCCCAGAGAATGAGGGGGGGCTCTGCGTCGTCTCCTGTGGGGAGATTAAGCAGGCCTTGATCGTTAGCATGCCGGCGGTCGTCGGGGGCCTTCAAGGGCTGCTGGTGCAGCCCAGCCTGGCTAACCTGCCCTACTCGGCGTCAATGATGCCGCAGATCGCCGACCTCGTATCGCTCTGGTCTACGGCTAAGCTCGTAGGGCCTCTTGCGGGCAATCGACGCGACAGAGTGGCAACCGCGCTTCGAGACGCCTTGCGCGAACTCGTATGTGGGGCTGAATGGATCGAAATTGAAAAAGAATATGCCAACTCGCCGAGGGGAATGGCCGATCTGAGGCGCTTCGCAAGCGCGACTGGCGCTCCGTCTGCCTTCAATTTCGTGTTGGCGCGCGACGTCGCCCGGTTTCAAACCATGCCGCCGACCGAGCGTACGAAGGATCTCATAGATTTGGCCCAAAGATACAAGATCGCCTCGCGTGAGGCTTGCTCCTATGCGCTTCAGGTCGCGTCCTGGCTGGAGCGCGGTGGTCGATGGTCGGAGGTAATCGCTGAACGCATCACGTCGTCCAAGGACGCTGTGAGCCTAACGCGCGCCGCTCGCTTCTTAACGGTGGCAACGCCGGTACCGTTCGAGGCGCAGCCGGCCGTGCCACAGATGGCGCGCCGATGATCGAGATCGTCAAACGGGGCGAGATCATCGCCTCCGCTCGCCACGATCTCGGTCTTCCCGCAGGGACCGAGGTGGACAGCGCCTATTGGTTCGCCGGTTTGCGGCGCCTCGCCGGTCAATTGTGCCCGTGTTCGCCACGCACCCTCGTATCGACGATGGCGCGCAGTCATCGCGCGCT